>JBBKWK010000296.1:0-11119 GCA_037968915.1 Pontixanthobacter sp. | reverse complement strand
ATCCGCAGCAAGGATGACCGCGGCCATTTCGTGGTTCTGTCTGCGGCGTTCCCCAGCCGCTTGCTCAGCGCCTTCCCGCCGGGCACCCCGGTTATACGAGTGACGTTGGAGGAGGCTTTACAACGGGTCGGCAACAGTGTTTGCCAAGCAGAGCCCGCGACCCAAGACACAACTCAAAATCATTGAAGGCAGACAATTCGCGAATGAAAACCCTTGGTCTCTTGCGTCACGCTAAATCCGATTGGGACGACATGGCCAAGCGCGACTTCGACCGCGGTTTGAATGATCGTGGGCGCAAAGGTGCTTCGCTGATTGGGGCACATATTGGGCGGCATGATACGAAATTCGACCTTTTGTTGGCCAGTCCAGCCGAACGCGTGCGCCAAACACTCACCGCTGCCCTGCCCCAAATGACTGCGGAATTTGATCAGAGACTTTACTTGGCGGGCACTGATACGCTGATGGATATTTTGCGGGAAAAGGCTGGGGACGCTGACGCGGTATTGGTCGCCGCGCATAATCCGGGCCTTCAGGAATTGTTGTTTACACTGGTCCCGCCCGCTGCGGAAGATGCGCTGTTCGATGATGCCGCCAACAAATATCCCACGGCAACTTTTGCGGTTTTCACGCTGGATATCGACGATTGGGCCGATCTGGGCGAGGATTGCGGGCGGCTGGTGCATTTCAAACGTCCCCGCGATCTCGATCCAAGACTTGGCCCAGAATTTTGACGATCTGATTTTAGGAGGCTGACTGCATGATAATCGCGCGCGCTTTTCTGGCCGGTACAATTCTCACATTCATTGCTGCTCCCGTTTTGGCAGAAACCAGCTATGTGACTGCGGACCGGATGCTCGATGTCGAAAGCGGCCGCTATGTCGATGCACCGCTAATTACTATCGTCGATGGCAAGATTGCCGCAATTGAAAGCGGCGGCGCTGCACCGGAAGGCGCGGCGGTTACCGATCTGGCAGGCCGGACCATCCTGCCCGGTCTGATTGACATGCATGTTCATCTGGATGGTCGTCCGGAATATGGCGGCTACTCCAGCCTGCAATTTACCGACCGCTTCTGGACCGTGATTGGCGTCGCCAATGCAGGAAAAATGCTCAAGGCGGGCTTCACCACCGTGCGTAATGTCGGCGACGATGATTACAATGTCGCGGGAATCGATCAAGCGATCGGCGAAGGCTAGATCGTGGGCCCACGGATTATCAATGCAGGATATGCACTAGGCGCAACAGGCGGTCATTGTGACAGCACTTTTCTGCCGCCAAGCTTTAATGACAAGAGCCCGGGTGCCGCCGACAGCCCGGCTGAGTTTCGCAAACGCGTCCGCGAACAGCGCAAATATGGTGCGGAAGTGATCAAGGCCTGCGCGACTGGCGGAGTTTTTTCCCGCAATACTGCACCCGGCGTCCAACAGCTTAGCCTGGATGAATTGAGTGCGATTGCTGACGAAGCGCATTTCTGGGGTCTCAAGGCAGCTGCCCATGCCCACGGTGCTGCAGGGATCAAAGCGGCGATCCGCGGCGGCTTCGATACAATCGAACATGCCAGCTTCATCGATGATGAAGGCATCCGGCTGGCGAAGGAACGCGGCACCTTCCTGAGTATGGATATCTTCAACACCGAATATACGCTGTCGCAAGGCGCAGCCAACGGAGTGCTGGAGGAAAATCTGGCTAAGGAGCGGCTGGTCAGTCAAGCTCAGCGAGGTAATTTCCGCAAAGCAAACGCCGCGGGCGTAAAGATGGTTTTTGGCAGCGACGCAGGCGTAATGCCGCATGAGACTGTCGGCGGCCAATTCGCCATCATGGTGAAGTTCGGGATGACCCCACTTCAGGCAATCCGCGCGGCCACAATCAACGCGGCAGAAGCGCTTGGACAGACAGGTGAAGTGGGCGTGTTGAAACCCGGTGCATGGGCCGATCTAATCGCGGTCGGCGGTGATCCACTGGCTGATGTAGGCGAATTCACCAATGTCGATTTCGTAATGAAGGGCGGGGTGGCGGTCGAGTAATTCGGGCCAATCACCCCAGCACAAAACGCGGCCCTGCACCGTCTGCTCCGGCTTCGTCCTGATTGTTGTATAGCTTGCAGCGCGACAGGCTTAGACAACCGCAACCAATGCAGCCATCCAGCTTGCTCCGAGTTCGGGTTAGCTGCGCGATCTTGCGGTCCAGTTGATCGCGGATCGACGCACTGATTGCACGCCAGTCCTTCGCGGTGGGGGTTCTCCCTTGCGGCAGCTTCGCGAGCTCATCCTCAATTTCCGACAGTGCAAGACCCAATTGTTGGGCGATCAGGATAAAGCTCAGCCGCCTAATGTCAGACCGCAGGAAGCGTCTTTGGTTGCCGCCCGTGCGCATCGGTTGGACAAGACCCTTGTTCTCGTAAAAGCGGATTGCCGATACGGACAGACCGGTCCGCTTGGCCAAATCCCCGATAGGCAAGAAGTCATCTTTATGCAGTTTACGTGGCATAATGTCCAACCTCCAAATTTAAACCTTGACCTCACCTTAGCTTGAGGTTGCATGATAAGCAAATACGGTGATTCGCGGGACCCTGTTTTTGGTACGTACAGTCATGTGCGGATCGGGAACCGGAAGGGAGCGTGCATCATCACTGATGTTTTTGATAATGGAGATACCAATGCCCGTTGCCACACTAGAACATGTAAATCTTACTGTTAGCAGCCCAGCCCGCTTGGCTGCGCTCCTCAATGATTTGTGCGGCTGGCATATTCGGTGGGAGGGACCTTCCATGAATGCTGGCCACACGATCCATGTCGGCAGCGACAATGCCTATTTGGCACTTTACACCAATGATCAGGCTGCGGGCGGATACAGCAAAGGGCAGCCTCTTAACCATGTCGGTCTGCAGGTCGGCGATCTGGCAGCGGCAGAAAAAATCATCAACGACGCTGGCCTGAAACCGTTTGGTCATGATGATTATGAGCCCGGCCGCCGGTTCTATTTCTTCGATTGGGACGGAATCGAATTCGAGGTAGTCAGTTATGAATAAGTTGATTCTGCGCGAAGGTATATATGTCCGCCCTCAAACTAGCCGAGTTTGCGCGCTCCGCGACCATGGCTCGTCAGTCCGGTCAATTGACACATCACCTGACCACGGACGGCAAAGCGCGAGAGCTTCATCTGGTTTACTGACCAGCCAAACTGGATAATCCTCTGGCCGGAGCACTACCGGCATCCGGCGATGAATCTGCGCCGCCGGGCCGGCAGCGTCCGTCATCACCATCGAATAGACGTCGCCCCATTCATCGCTTGATCGCCAAAGACCTGCGACCGCAAACGCTTCTGCGCCGGGAATAGACAACCAAGTACGGGTCATCGCGCCCTTCGGGCCTTGCGCTTCTGCCCACCCTGTCAAAGGGATCAGGCAGCGGCGCCGTTCGAAGCTCGATTTCCAGAAAAAACTGCCCAGCTTGTCAGTGCGCGCATTATTAACCGGCTTTGGCTTTAGCAGCTGGCCCTTTGCACCCTTCATTTGAAGCGGGAACCCCCAATTCATCTGCCGCAATTGACCATTTTCCATGACCACGCCTGGGTAACCGGGATAAACCTCGGCCCCCAGATTAGCTCCGCCCGCTTCGTTTCTAACCTCGAACAATTTGGCGACTTCATCCACGGTCCGGGTCATCCGGTAGAGGTTACACATTACGCGTTACCCACGACAAAACAGGCTGCCGCCATCAAGGCGCCGGCAAATCGATTCGACCGGAAACGACTTAACGGATTATCCGGATTGCTCTCATCGAGTGTTGCGACCTGCCAACCAAGATGCAGTGCGACCGGAAATAACGCGAGCAGCGCCAGCAGATCATGGCGGAGGAGCCAGAAACCGAGCGCCCACAAGGTAACCGCCGCGATATAAAACCCAGCGACACCGAATTTAACCTGCGTGCCCAACCTAAGTGCGCTTGACCGAATTCCGACCATCGCGTCATCTTCCCGGTCCTGCAGTGCATAGATTGTGTCATAACCGATTACCCACATGACACTGCCGATATAAAACGCTGCAAGCACATCCCAATTGTCGCCGCGCAGCGCGGACCATCCGACCAGCACGCCCCATGTAAATACCATGCCCAGCCACGCCTGCGGCCACCATGTAATCCTCTTCATAAAGGGATATGCAGCCACCAACACTAGACTAGCTAGCGCGACCAGTTGCGCCTGCCAGCGCAATTGCAGCAGCACTACCAAACCGATCAAACTAAGCACAATTAGCCAAATCCATGCAATGCGCGATGGTATTCGGCCGCTCGCGACCGGACGTGCTGCCGTGCGGACCACTTTCCGGTCGAGATCAGCATCAACGATATCATTATAGACACAGCCTGCGCCCCGCATGGCGATACTGCCGAGAAGCAGCCAGCCGAGCAATGCCAATTGCCAACCAGCGCCCGCCAGCCAAACACCCCATGCACAAGGCCAGAACAGAAGCCACCAGCCAATCGGCCGGTCGAACCGTGCCAATTGCGCCAAATCGCGGGGAACTTGCGGCATACGGGTGATCAGGCCGCGATGCTGGCTGTCGGGGACGATATCTTCGTTCATGCTTGCGTCCTACCGAGTGCGGCGCTTAGTGGGAAGCCATGCCCGCAACCCCTCGCCCAAGAACTCCGGAATGGCCCCCGCGCAGCGCGCCGCGTCTTTTCGTCCGAGACCCCTTGGTCGCAGGGTTAATAGTCGAGCTGACTGGCAATCAAGCGCACTACCTGTCGCGCGTGATGCGGGTGAAGGACGGCGATATTACCATCCTGTGCGACGATTTGACGGGCGAGTGGGCCGCCACGGTGATCTCCGTCGGCAAACGCGAAATCGCACTAGAAGTGACCCAATGCCTGCGCCCCCGCGAAGATGTGCCGGATTTTTGGCTGTGCGCGGCATTGCTCAAGAAAGACCGGTTCGATCTTGTACTTGAGAAGGCGGCCGAGCTGGGTGTCGGAAAGATCCAGCCTGTAATTGCCCGCCGCTGTGTAGCCAACAAGCTCAACCTCGATCGCGCGCAAACGATTTTGACAGAGGCCGCCGAACAATGCGCAAGAACCGCGCTGCCCTTGGTGGGCGAACCAATAAAGCTTGAGGCCATGCTTGCCAATTGGCCAGCCGAACGCGCGCTTTTCTTCGCCGATGAAATGGGCGGCGAACCCGCATCGACAGCATTCTCCGCTTCGGAATCATCGGCAGCCTTGCTGATCGGGCCGGAGGGCGGATTTGACGATGAGGAAAGGGATTTGTTGCGCAATCACGGTCAAGTGCAACCAATCACCCTCGGCCCCCGCATTCTGAGAGGGGAAACCGCAGCTATCGCGGCAACCGCATTATGGATGGGGATAAGCGGTGACTGGTAACGAGCGACCTACAGGCATACGAAATAATATTGCTGGCATCCCTGCATCCAGTTGCCTAACGAAACTGGCATGAGCACCCGCACCGCCGAAGGGCCACAAGACCCCATAATCGAAAGCCGCGACCAATTGGTTGCGCCCATGCAAGCTGGCGAAAAGCCGGTTGAAGCCTGGCGGATCGGCACGGAACACGAAAAACTGGTATACAAACGCGAGGATTTTCACGCTCCATCCTATGACGAGGCTTGCGGCATTCGTGATATGCTGATGGCGCTGCGCGAATTCGGGTGGGAGCCAGTGGAGGAAGGTGGAAAAATTATCGCCATGCGCGGCGATGATGGTACCGTCAGCCTCGAACCTGCAGGACAGCTTGAGCTATCCGGAGCGCCGCTAGAAAATCTGCACCAGACCTGCGCAGAAACCGGGCGGCATCTGGAACAGGTCAAGGCTATTGGCGAACGATGCGGTGTCGGTTTCCTCGGCCTTGGCATGTGGCCGGACAAGACCCGCGAAGAACTGCCGATCATGCCGAAGGGGCGTTACGATATCATGCTGAGGCACATGCCCCGCGTGGGCGATCTTGGCCTAGACATGATGCTGCGGACCTGCACCATTCAGGTCAATCTCGATTATTCTTCAGAAGCGGATATGGCGAAGAAGTTCCGCACCGGACTCGCGTTGCAGCCATTGGCCACCGCATTGTTCGCCAATTCGCCCTTTACCGAGGGCAGGCCCAACGGCTTCCTCAGCTATCGCAGCCACATTTGGTCTGACACCGACCCGCATCGCACTGGCATGCTGCCTTTCGTATTCGAAGATGATTTCGGCTACGAACGCTATGTCGATTACATGCTCGATGTGCCGATGTATTTCGTGTTCCGAGACGGCAAATATATCGATGCCTCCGGCCTCAGTTTCCGTGATTTTCTAAAGGGCGAATTATCCGTCCTTCCTGGAGAGAAGCCGAAAGAAAGCGACTGGTGGGATCATCTTTCCACCGCGTTCCCGGAGGTGCGCCTCAAAAGCTTCCTCGAAATGCGCGGCGCAGACGGAGGCCCGTGGTCGCGAATTTGCGCTCTGCCCGCGCTGTGGGTCGGTCTGCTGTATGATCAGGGTGCGTTGGATGCCGCATGGGATCTGGTCAAGAACTGGACGATGGATGAGCGCGAGGAATTACGCAACGCCGTGCCAAAGCTGGCGCTGGATGCTCCGATACCGGGCGGCGGTACCTTACGCGATATCGGCAAGGAAGCGCTCAAAATCTCTCGCGCCGGACTGACCGCCCGTGCCCGGCTGAATACCAGCGGGGACAACGAAACCGGTTTTCTTGAAACGCTGGACGAGATTGTCGCCAGCGGAAAAGTGCCGGCGCAGCGCTTGCTGGACCAATATAATGGTGAATGGGCCGGCGATATAACTCAAGTCTATCAATACAGCTTCTGAGCCAAATCATTCCGCTGGTTGCGCCAACACTCGGCGCGGCCGCAGGCGCCGCTGGAGCGCTGCCAAAGGTCGGGTCAGCAGTCCGTGCTGTTCCATCCATGCGTGATATTCGCGGTACTTTGCGTCCTCGCCCAGCAAATGTGCCTCCTCGGTCTTCGCGCGCCAAAAATATATCGCGCTAACACAGCCGAGGAAGAAGGTGTTGCGCACCACATCCACCATTGATCCGCTGCTCACCAGAAATGGCAAAACGGACAGCCACCAGAACAGGTTTTTCGACACATAGGCTGGATGGCGCGTATATCGATATGGTCCATTGGTCAGCACGCCGCGATAGGTCAAATTGGAAAAGCGGATGCCGAATGCAAGCGTCGCCCAGGCATAAACTGCGGTGAGAAACACCAGCGATGCGCCCCACAGCCAGAGCAGCGGCGTGTTCCCAGCGAGCCAATGCGTCCAACCCGGAGTGTTGATCTCATAGGCTATCATGCCGCCGCCGCCCATGAACGCGAACACTATTGGCGGATAGCAGATTAGCGCTGCCAGCCATCCCGCCAAAAACGGATTGCCACTACGTATTTGCGCGTCGAGTGGGCGCATAGTGACAAGGTATCCAACTGTACCAATTTGAACGTCAGTGACGAACATCAACGCGATCAGAAAGAACGCCAACCGCACAGGATCGCTCAATATGCCGCAAAAGTCGGCATTGACCACTTCGGCAAAGCCGCCTGGTAAGATCGAGATCATAAATGCGCCGAAGAACGCTTTGATGATCCATGCCCGCCAGTGCTTTTTGACCTCACAAGTTTCCCATGTTTCACGCCCAATCAGCATTGCGCCGAAATGCCACGCATGATCACGCGGTTCCACCAGCACCCTGTCGATCCACAGGACATAAGGGACCGAAAGCAGGAATAGCGGAATTGCCGCCGCACCAATCACTTCCATCGAGAACAGATATTGACCTTGCCAATACCAGCGCGCGACGCAGTAGAGGAAACCGATAATCGCCCAAGTTGCCCATAATCCGGCAAGTTTGACGATCGATATTTCCACCACCGATGATATGGCGCGCGGTCGGTGCCAGTCTATTCCGGTCGATGCGCGGCGGTGAACCTTGTCCACCAACAGCGACCAGATAACCATTGGACCGGCGCTGAACACCATCGCTGCCAGTGCCGAGTATGGTCCATCGAGCCTTGCCCGGGGTCCCGCCAAGTCCAGCACCCCGGAAATTTCAGGGTAGCTTCGGCAGAACAGGACCCATGCGATCAAGCCCAACAAGCCGGAGAAACCGACCGCGGCTGATACGTCGCTTTCGGGCAATGCTGCGGGTGTAGCAGCTGCGGCGCTATCGCCATTGAGGAAATGGGCATTATTCACGCCCGCCCGACTAGCAAAAAAGGGTTAAGGCCTAGGTAAGACCAGCTCTCGTCCCAGCCTTACCGCTGGCGCTCAACGGAAGGCGTGAATGACCCCGTCATCATCGAGAATATACAGTGTGTTGTTCGCGACAATCGGAGCGACCGAAACTGACGCCTTGAGTTCGCGATAAAGCGATGCCGACCCTTCGCCAATACTCACACGGTATATCTGGCCTTCGGTACTCGCGACCCACAATTGGTTGCCCGCTAGAACAGGACCAGTCCAGAAAATCGGATCAGTCTTTTTCTTGGGCTTGCGATATTGCGGAAGCTGGGAAATCCACCGAACTTTGCCAGTAGTCCGGGCAATCGCCAGCAGACGCGCGTCATCCGTCAGAGTGAATATCCACTCGCCCGCAATCGCCGGGGTCGAAATGCCCGCAAGATTGAGTTCCCAAATACGCTGCCCGGTTACCAGTTCATATGCGGCCATGCGGCCGCCTTGGCCAAGCGCATATACCCGGCCCTGATCAATAATCGGATCAGCATCAATATCGGTCAACGCACCTACTTCGGTAGAAATCGATGTCCGCGACAAAGCATCGCTCCACAAAGATCTGCCGTTTTCGTAACGGTACGCCGACAATTCTCCCGAACTGTAGCCTGCAATAACTGTACCCTGCGCCGCTGCTGGCGATGCGACGCCAAATACTCCGGCCTGTGCGGTGGAGCCCGATTCCTGCCATTGGTTGGAACCATCGGCAGTCGCTAGCGAGATGATCTTATTGTCCTGCGTCATCACGAAAACCGTGTTGAATGCAATTGTCGGCGAACCGCGTAGCGGGCCGGCTGGCTTGACCTTCCAGATTTCCGCGCCCGATTGCGCATCAAGTGCAGCGACGTCGCCAACTCCATTGGTGGCGTAGATGCGGCCGCCTGCATAGCTGGCTCCGCCGCCAAAGGCAGAGTTTTGCTGCTTGTCATCGACCTTCATCTGATAGGTCCACCGGCTCGCGCCCGTCGCAGCATCAAATGCGCTGACCACTCCGTCTGTGCCAACAGCAACCATCACCCCGCCGCCTATGATCGGTGCGGATGCCAGACGGCGCCGGTTGGTCGAACCCGCGATCTTGACGCTCCATGCTTCGTCGGGATTTTCTGCCAGGGTGACATGACCGTTAGACTTCGCCGCATTACCACCGCCCTGCGACCAATCGCTATTCGTCTGTGCCGGGGGCAAAACCACTGCAACACCGGCTA
Source organism: Pontixanthobacter sp. (assembly GCA_037968915.1). Classification (GTDB taxonomy): domain Bacteria; phylum Pseudomonadota; class Alphaproteobacteria; order Sphingomonadales; family Sphingomonadaceae; genus Allopontixanthobacter. The sequence goes on along the minus strand of JBBKWK010000296.1, from coordinate 1,672 downwards.
AGTCAGGATCAACCTTTGCGCCGCTTTCGATCCGCGAGAGAACCGGTACCCGTTCGCCAACAGTCGGCGTAGCTTTCTTTTCACCACCCCCGAACAGACCGCCGCCGCATGCAGACAATCCTGCGGCCAGCGATAAAACAAGCGCCGTGCGGGTGACTTGGGTAAAATAATTGCCAGTCATCGGGTCAAATATCCTCAGATTTCATGCGCTTCTGCTTAAAGTGAGCGCGATCAATGTCGATTTACTGTGGGCCAAGGCCGGCAGCATCTTGCGGGCCACCGAGTTCTTCAAGAACTTTGTCGACGTCTTCGATCGCATCAACGCCGTACAAACCGGCCATCTGGCGCGAACGCGAACGCAGACCGTCAGGGACGTTTTCGTCCTTGGCGATAGAGGCGAACATGGCTCCTGCTTCCTTCAACTTGCCCTGCTCAAGATAAGCCATAGCGACCAATTCACCCGCGCTACCGAAAAAGGGTTTGCCCGGCACAGCCAAAGGCTTGATGCGCGCAATAACGTCTGCAGGTTTCATCGTGTCGAAGCTTGTCGCGACTTCGCGAATTGTCGCAATGTCGCGCATGGCGGGCGGTGCTTTAGTATCCGCGGCGACCACTGCGAACAATTTGCTGGCTTCCTTGGTTTTGCCCTGTTCCAGCGCAATACCGGCCTTCAACAGTCGCGCAGCTGCCTGCGTGCCGGAATTACCATCTGCGATCAATGGGTCCAGCGAGCTGGACCCAGTAGCGAGATTGCCAGCTTCGATCTGGTCAAGCGCAGCAACCAGAGTTTCGGAATTACCCTCCTTCGCCAACTCCTGTTGGCCGTCCCAGTATAGATAGCCGCCGAATCCGGCCAAACCGAGCACCACCGCTGCAATCAACGGCTTGCCATAATTTGTCGCAAAGCTGCTCAGCTGATCCTGACGTACCGCCTCGTCCACTTCGCGCAGGAGAACATCTTCAGCCGCAGTCTCCTGAAGTGCTTTCTTGTCCTCTGGCGTTAGCGGGGAATTTTTGCTGTTCTTTTTTGGTATCAGGGCCAATTTTCAGGTCTCGCGGCCGCAAGCGGCTCTTCCAGAATGATTAAAAATATGAGGCCTCGGTCTTTAGCCGATGGCGGAAATGATGCAATTGAAGATTGGCAACCTGTCCCCCACCGCGTGAATGGAGGGTTAAGCGGCTGCCGCGCCATGCTCAGGCAAGGTCAGGCCATTTTGTCGCGCCCCATCGCAGAAGAATACAGCCGCCGGTAGGTGTCGATCATCTTCTTCTCTTCAAATTCCGCACGGGCCTTTTCTCGATTGGCGGCACCCAGGTCAGCACGCAATCGGGCGTTTTGCGCCAATTCCATCAGTGATCCGGCAAAATTGGCCTCATCCCCGGCGGCGCAAATATATGGCGCGTTAGCTTGCGACACCATCTCGACAATATCGCCCACCGCCGGTGCGACCACCGGAACGCCCGCCGCCATGGCCTCAATCACCGAAATCGGGAACTGTTCGCTGTCAGACGACAATGCGAATATGTCGAACAAGCCGACATAATTTGACGGGTCAGGCACAAATCCGGGCATGTGGAGGCGATGGCCGATATTCAGCCGATCAGCTTCCTCCCGGATTGCATCCTCTTCCGGCCCCTCGCCAACAATTACCAAATGCCAATTTTCGGGGAG
>JBBKWK010000295.1:0-15345 GCA_037968915.1 Pontixanthobacter sp. | reverse complement strand
CCGCAGGCTTCGGCCGACCGCCGACCGCTGGGTCTGATGACGACAATACCCATTTATTGGGGTGAAGCTGCCGGAATGGACGAGTTGATCGCCGGATCGGCAGAGCCGCACTGGGCGCGAAGCACGCTTGAACGGAAATATGATCTGGTTCCGCTTGATAGCCTGGCGGGGCCGGAGGGATTGGCAAAGCCGGGCGGGATAGACCGATTGCTGTTGGCCCAGCCGCGCGCTTTATCAGGGCCTGAAAATGTGGCGTTGGATGATTGGGTGCGCAGCGGCGGACACCTGCTGCTGTTCGCCGATCCGATGATGACCGGCCATTCGCGCTTTTCCATCGGTGATCGGCGCAGGCCGCAAGATGTGATCTTGCTCTCGCCGATCTTGTCACGCTGGGGCCTGACGCTGCAATTTGACGAAAGGCAAAGTGCTGGCGAACGCGTTGAGAAATTTGATGATGTCGTACTGCCAGTCAATTTGGCCGGAACATTCAGAATTTCTCCAACCGTTCCTGGCTCCCCTGCACAATGCACCCTTTCGCCAAGCGGAATCGTGGCCGACTGCGCCATTGGTGAGGGCAGGGCTTTAGTCATCGCCGATGCTGCTCTGCTAGGTCAGGATGGTGCCGGATCAAGCCGCGAGAATGCCTTGCGCGCAATTACCAATCGAGCATTTTCAACCCGCTGACAGGCAAGTGGGGATTGTGCGGGACTCGAGACCAAGGTGTCTCGATTCCGTCTGATCTCACCACGTGAAGCAGCAGAAATCCTTGTATATTCTCGGGAGCACTGGTTTGGCTGCGCCAGAAAATTAACAATAATTTATTTGTAATATCAATAAGTTACCGTGTTATCCCGTAAAAAACCTTAATTTCCCCTTCCATCCACCCTTTCGGCGCGTTAATACCATGTCTCATCGGACAGGTCGTCTAATGCTGCGTTCCGCTTCTGCGGGGCGAGCCATCCCCGCTTGCGCGCGGTTGGAAGCGGGGAAGATGTGTCCGGATCGGGGGCCTCTAGTTGGGGAATGGGGAATTGGCAGGCGCAGATTTCGGAGGTTACAACGGACAAGCCTATTCGCCAGCTGGCGATAAGGGCCGGTTCGTGCTGCCTCCGCAATTTCGCAACGCTGTCAAGGAATCGTCCAGAGGCCGGATGCTTTGTCTGGTCAAGCATCAGAAGCTGAAGTGTCTGGTCGGATTTGGCCAGTCCCGCCATGCCGAACTCGAAACCCAGCTTGACCGCGAAGAGGAAATGTCTCTTCGCCTCGGCCGCGAATTTGACCGCGATACCCGCGCCTCGCAATTGTTCGGCTATATCACCGTTCCCTTCGACGATAGCGGCCGCTTTGTAATGCCCGACCACATTCGCAATCTGGCGAATATCGAAGAAGGCCTGTTTTTCAATGGCGCTGGTCGGTTCTTTACCGTCTGGAACCCGGCCGAACTGGCCAAGTTGGATGATGAATGGATCGGCGCAAAGGCAGCGTGTGACAGTCTGGTTGCCGACGTGCAGGCCAAGGGCCGCGGCAAATGACCGGCATTGCCCCGCCCGCTCCCCATGTCCCGGTGCTGATGCATGAGTGCGTCGCGGCGCTGGCCCCTGCGCCGGGTGATGTAATCGTAGATGCCACATTCGGGGCTGGCGGATACAGCCGGATGCTGCTCGATGCAGGCGCAACGGTTCACGCTTTCGACCGCGACCCAGATGCCATTTCCGCCGGCAATGCCTGGCCCGAGACACGCGAAAATCCGCCCCGGCTGGTCCTGCACGCACGCCGCTTTTCCGAAATGGCCGATGCGTTGTCAGAGGCCGGGTTGGACCATGTAGACGGCGTCGCAATGGATATCGGCGTATCATCCATGCAATTGGATCAGGCAGATCGCGGATTTGCTTTCTCCAAAGATGGGCCGCTCGACATGCGGATGTCGCAAGATGGCGAAAGCGCCGCCGAATTTCTCAACACGGCCAGCGATGAAGCGATCGCCAATGTGCTGTATCTTTATGGCGAGGAGCGCCAATCCCGCCGTGTTGCCCGCGCCATTGTTGCCGCGCGTCCGCTGACCACCACCGGAGATCTGGCGCGCGTGGTACGCAAGGCGCTCGGTTATCATGCCGGCGCACCGAAGGACCCGGCAACGCGCAGTTTTCAGGCCGTCCGTATCCATATCAATGCCGAGCTGGACGAATTGACCGAAGGGCTTTCTGCTGCCGAGAAGGTTTTGCGCGAGGGCGGCCGCCTGGCGGTGGTCAGCTTTCACAGTCTGGAAGATCGGATCGTCAAGCGCTTCCTGCGTGAAGCGTCGTCAACCAGCGGCGGCTCGCGTCATTTGCCCGAAGCGGAGGCCAAGCCTTCCATCTTTACCGCGGTATCCAAGGCGATCCGCCCGTCCGCTGAGGAAATTAATGACAACCCTCGTGCCCGCTCGGCCACTTTGCGCCATGCAGTTCGCACTGCGGCGCCGGCAAGGGAGGCAGCGTAATGTCACGCGGTAGTCGCCTCCGTCAGACCGGTTGGATTGTTCTGCTAACCTTGTGCGGCGTGTTCTTTTTGGTGCTGACATTCCACGTCAATTCCGTGAAGAACAAGGTCCATCTGGCAGAGCGTACAATTATCCAGTTGGAACGCGAAAAGCAGACACTGGAAATCGAATTTCAGGCGCGCGCCAACCAACAGCAATTGGCCAATTGGAACAAAATCGACTTTGGATACGAAGCGCCTCGCGCCGACCAATATCTCGACAATGAACGGCAACTGGCGGAGCTTGGCCTTGCGCGTGATGTGGGTGCACCAACGCCGATCCGCGTAGCCCGTGGCCCGGATGAAGACGAAAGCGCGTTTTCCTCCATGGTTTCGCCAAACACAAGCCAATCCGACACCGATAATGACCCCGCGCCTGAACGTAAGAGCACGTCCTCTGGACGCACCCTGGCGGAACGCCTTTCCCGGACTTCTGGCTTTACTGGCCAAATGGGCTCTGGCCATTTGGCAGAGGTGCGCGAATGACCGCGATGATGGTCAGCACGGCCATCTCGACAGGTCGCGTTCGCTTGGTCAGCATTCGCCAACAATCGCTCGATGTCGCCCGGCTTCGGGTGTTGTGGTTGGCGATGCTCTTTGCGCTGGTAGCATTCGCCGCGATAATCCGGATCGTGCAGATCGGCATGGGCGGCAGCGCAACCCACGTAACCTCACTGTCAGAAGCCTTACTGCCTGATCGCGGTGAAATCACCGACCGCAAAGGCGCATTGTTGGCACGCGCTTCTTCCGGTTTTGCGCTATGGTACAATCCCAAGGCACTGGGCGATCCGTCAAATCCGCTGGTCCGTTCCCCCAACGAAGTAGCCGCGCGATTGAAAGCTATCTTTCCAGATCTTAATCAGGCTGATGTCGCCGCCAAGCTTGCGTCGGGTAAGTCAGGCTATTTGCGCCGCCGGATATTGGGCGAAGATGCAGAGCGAGTGCAGGAAATCGGGGAATTGGCGCTGGAAATGCCGCCCGAGAACGACCGTATATATCCGCAGGGTTCAATGGGCGCGCATGTGCTCGGCTATGTCGATTCTACGGGCAATGGCAAAGTCGGGATGGAGCAGGTCCTGAACGAACATCTGCGCGATCCCGCGACGCGCGGCGATCCGGTGGCCCTATCGATTGATCTGCGCGTTCAGGGCGCATTAGAAGATGAATTGCGCCGGGGAATGCTGTCCACCAATGCAATGGGCGCAGCCGGGATCGTGCTGGATGTCGATACTGGTGAAGTCATGGCGCTGGCATCATTACCAGAATTTGATCCAAACAAGATCGACGCTGCGGGCGTCAACTTGATGTTCAACCGCGTGACCAACCAAGTTTACGAATTGGGCTCGACATTCAAACCGCTGACGGTTGCCGCTGCAATCGATGCAGGTGTCGTCCGCGATTTCGGCAAGCGGTACCAAGCCAACCGTCCGCTAGCGATTGGCCGCTTCAAGATCAAGGACAGCCATCCGCTAGGCGCTTCCCTGAATGTGCCAGAGGCATTGATCCATTCTTCCAACATCGTCACAGCGCAAATCGCCGACGAACTGGGTCCCAAGCGGATGCGCCAGACGATGATCGATTTGGGCATGAATGAACGCCCCTATATCGAATTGCCAGCCAAGGGTTTCCCAATTTGGCCGGGCAATAATTGGCCGCGCCTGCGAAATATGACAGTCAGTTATGGCCATGGTATCGCGGTGACGCCGTTGCATCTCGCCAGTGCATATGCCGCGATGGTCAATGGCGGCGTCTGGCGCCCAGCGACATTGCGGAAACTAGAACCGGGCGCGGCACCAAAGGGCCGCCGCGTATTTAAAGCATCCACCAGTTACCGGATGCGCCAATTGCTGCGGATGATTGCGGTTTACGGAACTGGCAAGAATGCTGATGCGACGGGCTTCCGGGTGGGCGGCAAGACTGGCAGCGCGGAAAAGCCGGGTGTTGGCGGTTACCGTCAATCCTCGCTGGTTTCGACCTTTGCAGCCGCGTTCCCGATGGACAACCCGCGTTATGTGATCATCGCGATGCTGGACGAGCCCAAGGGAACGACCGCGACATCGTTCCAGCGCACCGCTGCATGGAATGCCGCACCAGTGGTTGGCCGGCTGGTTCCGCGCATCGGGCCAATCCTTGGCGTACGGCCAGATAGTCATGCCGATGTCGACATCAGCGATTTGCGGCCCCTGATCCAAAGCTCGGTAAAATGAGGCCGGGCAAATGAAGCTGGGGCAGATCGCCAAAGGTGCAGGAATCGAGCTCGCTGACGGAGAAAATCCGGACGTCACCGGATTTGCAATTGATCACCGAAAGGTTGCCCCCGGGACAGTTTTCGGCGCGTTTCAAGGCGCAGCCGTGAATGGTGAGGACTTCATTTCCGCCGCAATCGCATCGGGAGCGGTTGCGATTGTTGCCCGTCCCGAAGCGCAAGTGGACGGCGCCGTCCATTTTGCCGCCGATGTACCGCGTCAGGCATTCGCCGCGCTGGCCGCACAATTTTTCACTCCAGTTCCAGCCACTATCGTTGCGGTCACAGGCACCAATGGCAAGACTTCGTGTGTCGAGATGACCCGCCAATTATGGCGCATGTCGGGCCACCGTGCCGCCTCGATCGGTACGCTGGGTGTGACGACACCAGACGAAAGTGTCTCTACCGGCTTGACGACGCCGGACATCGTGACTTTTCTGTCGAATATGTCCGGTCTGGCCCGTGAAGGGGTGACCCATGTCGCCTATGAAGCATCCAGCCATGGCCTTTCCCAATTCCGCAACGAGGGGCTGAAAGTGGCTGCGGCCGGCTTCACCAATTTCAGCCGTGATCACCTCGATTATCATGCGAACATGGAAGAATATTTTGCCGCCAAGATGCGTCTTTTCGATGAAGTGGTGGCGGATGATGCAACAGTTGTAGTCTGGACCGGTACTGGCGAGTGGCCGGTCAGGGCTCTCGAACACGCGCGTAATCGGGCGCTGCGCGTATTCACGGTGGGCGAGCAGGTGGCCGGAAGCAAAAATGCTATCCGCCTGCTCGCTCGTACGCCGACGCAGCTGGGCCAGACGCTGGAAATCGAATATGACGGTCAGCAAAGGACAATCAACCTGCCGCTGATCGGTGCCTATCAGGCAGAGAACGCGCTGGTGTCCGCTGGATTGGTGTTGGCGACCGGCGGCGATCCGGCAATGGTGTTTGACGGCGTGTCCCGATTGCAGCCTGTGCGCGGGCGCCTGGAGCGCGCAGCGATTACCCAGACCGGCGCGCCCGTCTATGTCGATTATGCCCACACCGCTGATGCGCTAGAGGCTGCGATTGCGGCTCTCAGGCCGCATATCAAAGGCCAGCTGATCACGGTGTTCGGAGCAGGCGGTGATCGCGATCAGGGCAAGCGGGTGGAAATGGGGCGCATTGCAGCTGCCAAATCCGACATCGTAATTGTGACAGACGACAACCCCCGCGGCGAAGACCCTGCGGCAATCCGCGCCGAGGTTTTGCGCGACGCAACCGGCGCTGTGGAAATCGGTGACCGGCGGGAAGCAATTTTTGCCGCAATCGCTCAGGCGAAAGCCGACGATATCGTGCTGATCGCGGGCAAGGGACATGAACAGGGCCAGATATTCGGCTCGGGAGAAAACATGCGAATTTTGCAGTTTGACGATGTTACTGTTGCCCGTGAAGCGGCTGCGGCGCAGGGGAAATTGGCATGAACGCTCCGCAAAGCCGGGTGAGCGCTCTCCGCCATTGGCCGGTCACCACCCGCGACAGATTGCCAATGGCACTGTGGGACGCTGCGACCTTGTCGGAAGTTATGGACGGCACCGCCAGCGGCGCATTCCAGGTATCCGGCGTGGAGATCGATTCCCGCGATGTGCGCAGCGGCGATCTGTTCTTCGCACTAAGCGGGGAAAGCACAGACGGGCACAAATTTCTGGACAAGGCATTCGCCAATGGCGCTGCAGCTGCTGTGGTCGATCGCCCGGTCGATTATCCGCATATCCTTGTCGCCGATACAAACCGCGCTTTGGAGGCATTGGCAGGGGCCGCCAGAGCGCGCTGCAAAGCCATCCGCATTGGTGTGACCGGTTCGGTCGGTAAAACCGGCGTCAAGGAAGCCATTTTTGCGGCGCTTGACCGCGGCAGCCGGGGGCAGACACACCGCTCCGTCCGTAGCTATAATAATCATGTCGGCGTCCCGCTCAGCCTCGCACGGATGCCCGTGCGCAGCGAATATGGTGTGTTCGAAATGGGCATGAACCATGCGGGCGAGATCGAACATCTGTCTGATTTCGTGCGGCCTCATGTGGCGCTGATAACTACCCTTGCGCCCGCTCATATAGAAAACCTTGGTAGTATGGAGGCGATCGCTGACGCCAAGGCGGAAATTTTTGCCGGGCTGGAGCCAGGCGGAACCGCGGTGATCCCCACCGACACCCCGTATTTCGAGCGGTTGCGCGATCATGCATTGCGCGTCGGGGCCAAGGTTATTTCCTTTGGCAGTGCTGACCATGCCGATGTCCGGCTGCTGGATGCGATCCCTTCGGCCAATGGCGGATCGTTGGTTACAGCCGATCTCGGCACCACGCGGATGTGTTATTCCGTGGCCGAACCGGGCGAGCACTGGATTGCGAACTCGCTGGCGGTGATGGCCGCTGTTCGCGCGGCAGGCGGCGATCTGGGTGCAGCAGGTCTGGCGCTGGCAGAAATGGGCGGGCTGAAAGGTCGCGGTGCGCGCCACCAGATCAAGGCACCGGGCGGCAAGGCGCTGTTGATCGATGAAAGTTACAACGCCAATCCAGCGTCCATGCGCGCCACCTTGCGAGCCCTTGGCCAAACCCCTGCCACGCGGCGCATCGCGGTCTTGGGTTCGATGAAGGAACTGGGTGATTTTGCTCCGAAATTCCATGCACAACTGGTTCAGCCGTTGGGCGAGGCCAATGTCGATTTTGCGATATTGGTGGGCGAGGAAATGTTGGCCCTGGCAAAGGCACTACGAGATGACTTGGGGAAAGGCGCATCTGCTGCGCTTGCAGGCGGGCTTTCCTTCGCGCATTGCGATGGTCCTGCCGAAGCGATTGCGGCGCTCGAGGAGTATGGGATTACCGCCGGTGATGCCATTCTTGTAAAGGGTTCCAACTCGGTCGGTCTCGGCAGTCTTGTAACCCGATTTAACAGCCGGGAAAGCTGAATGCTCTACCTGATTGCCGAATGGATGGGATTTGAAGGGGCGGCGAATCTCGTCCGCTACCAAACGTTTCGCGCGGGCGCGACATTGATGACCGCATTGGTCATCGGCCTCATCATTGGCCCCCGGTTTATCTCCATGCTGCGTGTGCGGCAGGGCAAGGGGCAGCCGATCCGCGCTGATGGTCCGCAAAGCCATCAGGAAAAAGTCGGAACGCCGACCATGGGCGGGCTCATGATCCTGATCGCGTTACTGCTGTCGATGCTGCTGTGGATGGATTTGACCAACCCCTTCGTGTGGGCGTGTATGGCCGTAACCGCCGGGTTCGGGATCGTGGGCTTCCTTGATGATTACGACAAAGTTACAAAGAACAGTCACAAGGGCGTATCAGGCAAAGTCCGCCTGTTGATGGAATTTGCGGTCGCCGGTGTCGCGTCGTGGATTATCGTCAGCCAGATCAACACCGACCTTTACGTCCCGTTTTTTTCAGACCGGGTAATTCCGCTCGGACCGTTTTATTACATCTTTGCCGCCACCGTAATGGTCGGTTTTGGCAATGCGGTGAATTTGACCGACGGGCTGGACGGTCTGGCGACCATGCCGGTGATCATTGCGGCTGGGACATTTGCGATCATTGCCTATTTGGTGGGCCGGGTCGATTATTCGGAATATCTCGGCATTCCCTATGTCAGGGGCGCCGGGGAGCTAGCGATATTTTGCGCCGCGATCATGGGGGCGGGGCTTGCATTCCTGTGGTTCAACGCACCGCCCGCTGCGGTGTTCATGGGTGATACCGGCAGCCTCGCGCTCGGCGGCGCGCTGGGCGCAATCGCCGTTGCAACCCATCACGAAATCGTCCTGTTGATCGTCGGAGGGTTGTTCGTGGTCGAGGTGGCGTCAGTTATTATTCAGGTGTTCTGGTTCAAAAGGACCGGCAAGCGAATATTCCGCATGGCGCCGATCCATCACCATTTCGAACAATTGGGGTGGAAGGAATCCACCGTTGTGATCCGGTTCTGGATCATCTCGATAGTCCTCGCATTGATGGGGCTGGCAACGCTGAAACTCAGATGATCACTTCACCCGCCTTTTCCGGAAAACGCTACGCCATTTTAGGCTTGGCCCGGTCGGGGCTGGCCGCTGCGGAGGCCTTGCTGGCCAGCGGCGCAGAAGTGACAGCATGGGACCGGCAGGACGTTGCAAGGGACAAGCTGGCAGGGCGCGCCACATTGGCCGATCCGCTGGAAATCGACCTCACTGGATTTGACGGTGTGGTCGTGTCCCCCGGTGTCCCGATCAACACTCACCCGATTACGGCCCGGGCGGAAAAATTCGGCGTTCCGTTGATCGGCGACGTGGAGCTGTTCGCACTCGCCCGAGCCGCGCTGCCGCCACACAAAGTGGTCGGCATCACCGGCACCAATGGCAAATCGACCACGACCGCGCTGGTATGTCACATTTTGGACAGTGTTGGCCTGCCCGCGCTGATGGCGGGAAATATTGGCTTGCCGATTATGGACCGTGACCCGCTCGAACCGAATGAAGTTGGCGCAGGGGTGTATGTGCTGGAATTGTCGAGCTATCAGATCGACTTGACTCGCTCGCTCGCTTGCGATGCCGCGGCACTGCTCAATATCACGCCGGATCATCTCGACCGGTATGACAGTTTCGACCACTATGCCTTTTCCAAAAGCCGCCTGTTCACAATTCAGGATAGCAGTCAGTTTGCAGTTTTCGGGACGGACGAGGCCCCGACCCGCGCGGTAATGGCGGCTGAAATGGCGCGCCGTCCTGATGGCCGCGTGGTTCCAATCAACCGTGAAGCGATTTCCGCAATGCAAGCCAATTGGCCTTCGCTGCAAGGCCCGCATAATCTTGAAAATGCGGCTGCCGCTGTGGCGATAGTTGAAGAACTGGGCGTTAACCCAGATCAGTGGCGCGAGGCGCTGGCCAGCTTTGCCGGTCTGCCGCACCGGATGGAGCGATTGGGCGAATATAGCGGCGTGCTGTTTATCAATGACAGCAAAGCCACCAATCAAGCATCAACCGCACCTGCCCTGGCTGCATTTCTGCCAAATCCTGATCCGAGGATACACTGGATCGTTGGCGGCCTCGCGAAGGAAGACGGGTTGGGCGAGTGCGAGCAATATTTGGGAAATGTTGCTGCCGCTTACACTATTGGCGAAGAAGGACCGCGCTTTGCCGAATGGCTTGAGGGCAAAGTCAAAGTCGAAACTTGTGAATTGCTGTGCGAGGCTGTGCAGCGCGCCATTGCAGCGGCCCGGCCCGGCGATGTGGTTCTGCTATCGCCCGCCTGCGCCAGTTTCGACCAATTCCTAGATTATGAAAAGCGCGGCGATCATTTCCGTAGTATCGTGGCCGCGCTGACCAGCGGTGATACGCCATGAATTCGTCTCAACCCTATATCCCTCAGGCTGGAAAACGGCCGGGGGAACGCAGTCAATCGCCTGATCAATTCCGCAAATCCAAGCGATCCGAACTGCGGATCTGGTGGCGCGAGATTGACCGGGTGTTGCTGTTCCTCATTCTGGCATTGATGGCGATAGGGACGGCCGCCGTGGCCGCTGCATCACCGGCCAGCGCATCGCGGCTGTCCACCTCCGACGTAACGTTGCCCGAACTCTATTTTTTTTCCGCCCATGTCCGGTGGCAAATCCTCGGTCTGATTACGCTGTTTGGCGCTTCAATGCTGTCGCGGGACAATTCCCGGCGAATAGGGGTGATGCTGGCAGGCGCGATGATAGGTTTGCTGTTTCTGGTGCCGTTTATCGGCAGCGAGGTTAATGGCGCACGGCGCTGGATAAATCTGGGCATGAGTTTTCAGCCATCCGAATTCCTCAAGCCCGCATTCGCCATCGCCCTCGCATGGATTTGGTCATGGCGTTTGCGCGATCCCAATTTGCCGGTGGTGTGGATCGTCACTGGTATCATGCTGCTGGTCGCATCACTGCTGATGCTGCAGCCCAATTTCGGTGATACCATTCTGTTTGCCGGGGTATGGTTTGTTCTGCTGGTGTTGTCGGGCATCTCGGTTCAGAAAATAGGCGGTGTGTTTGCAGCGGGCATCGCTGCGATGACAGCGATCTATTTCCTGTATGACAATGCGCGCCACCGGATCGATGCGTTCTTCGGCGGCGGTACGGCGTTCGATCAGGTTGATCTGGGGAAAAAGACCTTGCTCGCAGGTGGTTGGACCGGCAGCGGATTTTGGCTTGGCCTGCGCAAAATGAAATTGCCGGAAGCGCATACCGACTACATTTTCTCCGTTATCGGGGAGGAATTCGGGCTGATCGCCTGCGCGATTATCGTGATCCTTTATCTGGCGATCATTGTGCGGGTTTTGATCAGGCTGGTTGATGAAGAAAATCTGTTCACGGTGCTGGCGGCGGCGGGTCTGGCCACCCAGATCGGCGGTCAGGCGTTCATCAACATTCTGGTCAATCTGCAACTTTTCCCTTCAAAAGGCATGACATTGCCGCTGGTATCCTATGGCGGATCATCGACCATCGCTGTATGTCTGGCTGCGGGATTGTTGTTGGCGATTACGCGCCGCAATCCATTCCTGACACGGGAGACACCGGGTTTGCGGCAATTGTTGTCGGAAACCCAGGCAGGTATTGCGGGGCGCTCCGGCAGCAGCTCCGCCAAGGGAGATCGCGCATGAGCGATGCGAATCGCCACTATGTGCTCGCCGCCGGCGGGACTGGCGGACATCTGATTCCAGCGTTCGCTTTGGCGAGCGAGCTGGAGCGGCGCGGCCATCACGTGGAACTGATTACCGATCAGCGCGGCGCGGATATTCCCGGCAAACCAGACTTCCTGCCCGCCCATGTCCTGCCAGCAGGCCGGTTCGGCAAGAACCCGCTGAGCTGGATCAAGGGCGTGCGCGCAGTGTTGGAGGGGCGGCGTATGGCGCTGCGTCTGTTCGAAACATTCCAGCCCAGCGCCGTGGTGGGCTTCGGCGGCTATCCCGCACTGCCTGCATTATTGGCGGCTACATCGGTAGAAATTCCCAGCGTTGTGCACGAGCAAAATGCCGTGCTTGGCCGCGTCAACCGTCTGCTGGCGGGCCGGGTGCAGGCGATTGCCACCGCCTATCCCGGTGTAAAGCGGCTCCAATCCAAATATGCCGATAAGGTCCATCTGGTCGGCAATCCTGTGCGCGGCAGCCTGTTATCACTGCGCGATGAACCATTTCCGCCGTTCAGCGAAGACGGATTGCTGCGGGTGCTGGTCACCGGCGGCAGTCAGGGCGCGCGGATATTGTCCGAAGTGGTGCCCGACGGACTGGCGATGCTGCAACCCGCATTGCGGTCTCGTTTGCAGGTTACCCAGCAATGCCGACCGGAAGATATCGACGAAGTCCGCGAACGCTATCGCAGCCACGAAATTCCCGCCGAACTCGGTACTTATTTCGAGGATATGGACGCCCGTCTCGCCGATGCGCATTTGTTTATTGGACGCGCCGGCGCCTCGACGATTGCTGAATTGACCGCAGTGGGCCGCCCTGCAATCCTGATCCCGCTGCCAATCGCGACCGACGATCATCAGAATTTCAATACCCGCGAAATGGTCAAGGCTGGCGGAGCGCGGGCGATCAAGCAGAGCGAATTCACTCCCAATCAGGTGGCCAAGCAAATTCAGGCGATGGCGCAGCGTCCGGAATCTCTCGCCACCGCAGCTCACGCAGCATGGAATTGCGGGCGGCCTAAGGCAGCATCGGATCTGGCCGATTTGGTCGAGAGCTTTGGCGGCAGCGAGTTGATGGATGTGATCCGAGTCGGCGGCGACAATGCCCGCGCTGCTTCACAAGGCGAACGAGCGGCGCAGGGTTCTGCGCGGATTTCTGCCGGCAGTTACGCGTCATGAGGGGCGTCGGGATTGAAATCGGGACAATCCATTTCGTAGGTATCGGCGGGATTGGCATGTCGGGCATTGCCGAAGTGATGCACAATCTTGGTTATAAAGTGCAGGGTTCCGACATTGCCGAGGGGCCGAGTGTCGAGCGGCTTCGCTCGCGCGGTATGCATATCGCTATTGGCCATGCGGCGGAAAATTTGGGAGATGCTGCAGTGGTGGTTACCTCCACTGCCGTGCGCCGCACCAATCCTGAGGTCGCCGCCGCGCTGGAAGGCCGCATTCCTGTGGTCCGCCGCGCGGAAATGCTCGCCGAACTGATGCGGCTCAAAAGCACCGTCGCGGTTGCCGGTACACATGGCAAAACCACCACGACATCGATGATCGCCGCTTTGCTTGATGCGGGCGGAATTGATCCTACGGTGATCAATGGCGGGATCATCAACCAATATGGCTCCAACGCCCGTATGGGTGACAGTGACTGGATGGTGGTCGAGGCCGATGAAAGCGACGGCAGCTTTCTGCGGCTTGATGGCACCATTGCCGTGGTTACCAATATCGATCCCGAACATCTCGATCATTATGGATCGTTCGATGCGGTGAAAGATGCATTCGTCGAATTCATCGAGAACGTGCCGTTTTACGGTGTGGCAGTGCTGTGTATCGACCATCCCGAGGTGCAGACTGTAATCTCCAAAGTCCGTGACCGGCGCGTGCTTACTTATGGATTTTCGGCGCAGGCCGATTTGCGCGGAGAGAATATCCGGCCTGAAGAAGGCGGCAACACCTTTGACGTAGTGTTGCGGGAACGCGACGGAAGCACCCGCCGGATCGAGAATATCCACCTTCCTATGCCCGGTCGGCACAATGTTCAGAACGCGTTGGCGGCGGTGGCGGTAGCGCTCGAAATGGGCTGTCCGGCCGAAGTGATTTGCAACGGATTTAACGCATTCGACGGCGTCAAGCGGCGGTTCTCGAAGGTCGGCGAAGTGGCGGTTGGCGAGGGTAAAGCCACCATCATCGACGATTACGCGCATCACCCGGTGGAGATAACCGCAGTCCTTTCCGCAGCCAGAGAATCGACAAGTTCTTCCAAAGGGACAGGACGCGTGATCGCGGTGGCCCAACCGCACCGGTTCACCCGGCTGCGCGATCTACTGACGGACTTCCAGACGTCTTTCAACGATGCCGATGTGGTTTATATTGCGCCGGTCTATACCGCGGGTGAAGACCCGATCGAGGGCGTGGATGCCGATGCTCTGGTGTCCGGCCTGAAGGAACGCGGACACCGATCTGCGGCAACTATCTCGGGGCCAGAAGAACTGGCAATCGAATTGGCCGGAATGCTGCAGGCAGGCGACATGGTCGTTTGTCTGGGCGCTGGCGATATCACGAAATGGGCCGCCGGTCTGGCGGACGCAGTGCAGGCACAAATGAAGGCCAGCCCCACATGACCGCGCCGCTCCAACCAGACGATTGGGCTATGTTTGACGATGGCAGCGCGCCTACGTCAGAAATTGAAGGCGCGGCAGAAGCGCCTGTCTCAACCGCTGGGATACGCGGCCGATTGACGGCCAACGCCCCGTTGGCGAAGCTCGTCTGGTTCAAATCGGGCGGCGCAGCGGATTGGCTGTTTGAACCAGCCGACGCCGATGATTTGCGCGAATTTCTTGAGCGGTTGGATGGGGACTTGCCAGTAATGGCGCTGGGCCTCGGGTCTAACTTGATCATTCGCGATGGCGGTGTTCCCGGCGTGGTCGTGCGGCTGGGCAAGGCCTTTTCCAAAGTGACCGATCTGGGCGATCATGTGCTCGAATGCGGCGGCGGGGCGAGCGGTATTCTGGTATCCTCCACCGCGCGTGATGCAGGTATTGCCGGGCTCGAGTTCCTGCGCGGAATTCCCGGGACGGTCGGCGGTTTCGTGCGCATGAACGGCGGCGCCTATGGCCGCGAAGTGGCGGATATACTGATCGACTGTTCCATAGTCATGCCGGACGGAAACTGCATCCGCCTGACAGCCAGCGACCTTAAATATAGCTACCGCCATTCCTCCTTGCTGGATGGCGCAGTGGTGATCTCTGCCCGCTTCCAGGGCTCTGCAGGCGACCCCGCGATAATCGGCGCGGAAATGGACCGGATCGCGCAGGCCCGCGAAGAATCGCAGCCGCTGCGCAGCAAAACCGGCGGATCGACGTTCAAGAATCCCGAAGGTCACAAGGCCTGGGCTTTGGTCGATGCTGCCGGATGCCGGGGGCTGACCGTAGGCGGCGCACAAGTGAGCGAGAAACACACCAATTTTCTGATCAACACTGGCAATGCGACCAGCGCCGATATCGAAGGGCTGGGCGAAGAAGTCCGCCGCCGGGTCAGTGAAAGCCAGGGCGTGGTGCTAGAATGGGAAATCAAACGGGTGGGTAGGCCCTGACATGACCAATATCACTCTCCAAAAACTCCACATTGCAGTCCTGATGGGCGGCTGGGCCAACGAACGCTCCGTGTCGCTGATGTCAGGCAATGGCGTGGCTGACGCGCTGGAATCGCGCGGGCACACGGTGACGCGGATCGACATGGACCGGCAGGTCGCGGCGCGCATTACGGAGGCGGCGCCTGATGTGGTTTTCAATGCGCTCCACGGTGTTCCGGGCGAAGATGGCACGGTGCAGGGCATGCTCGATTTGATGGGCATTCCTTACACGCATTCGGGCCTCGCCACTTCGGTGGTCGCGATCGACAAGGAACTGACCAAGCTGGCGCTGGTCCCCCACGGCATTCCCAT
>JBBKWK010000294.1:0-5353 GCA_037968915.1 Pontixanthobacter sp. | reverse complement strand
AAACCGCGCCAGGGCTTTTGGGGCCTGTGGAATATCAGTTTCGGTTTCTTCGGCATCCAGATCGGCTTTGCGCTGCAAAACGCCAATATGAGCCGGGTCTTCCAATCGCTTGGCAGCGCGATTGACGATCTGCCCGCCTTGTGGATCGCTGCGCCGCTCACCGGCCTGCTAGTTCAGCCGATTGTCGGTCATCTTTCCGACAAGACCTGGCTCGGGCGGCTGGGCCGCCGACGCCCGTATTTTCTGATCGGAGCGATGCTGGCCGCGCTGTCACTGGTGCTGATGCCCATGTCAGACGCGCTGCTAATGGCGGCGATCCTGCTGTGGGTCCTCGACGCCAGCCTCAATATCTCGATGGAACCCTTCCGCGCCTTTGTCGGCGATATGCTGCGCAAGGATCAGCACACCTCAGGTTATTCGGTGCAGACCGCCTTTATTGGGGCCGGCGCTGTGGTCGGGTCGATTATTCCATGGCTGATGACGCAAATGGGCGTTGCCAACGTTGCGGCTGATGGCGGCATTCCCGACACGGTGCGTTACAGTTTCTGGCTTGGCGGCCTTGCCCTGTTCATGGCGGTGCTGTGGACTGTCCTGGCAACCAGGGAATACAATCCCGAGGAAATGGCGGCTTTCGCCAAGGACGATACCACGGTTGACACTGGCCAGTCGGTGCTTGCGCTGGCGTCCAAATCCTATCTCAATTGTGGCATCTGGATTATCGCCGGACTCGGCGTTTGCGCGCTGGTTTTCCAGCTGGATCTGGAAAAGGAAATGTACCTGCTGGGCGCGCTTCTGTCATTTTATGGCATCTTGAGCGCAATCGCGATCTCGATGGCCAAGAATGGCAATACTTCGGGTATGCTGACCTCGATTGTCGGCGATTTCGCCGGCATGCCAAGCATTATGAAGAAGCTCGCTTTGGTCCAGTTTTTCAGCTGGTCGGCGCTGTTCATCATGTGGATCAACACGACGCCGGTGGTCACCCAATATGTCTATGGCAGCACCGACACCGCCAGCGCGGCCTATAACGAAGGTGCCAATTGGGTCGGCTGGCTGTTTGCCACCTACAACGGCGTGGCGGCGATTGCGGCGCTAACCCTGTTACCGCTTCTGGCCAGTCAATGGGGCAAGGCGAAGACCCATATCTTCGGGTTGCTCTGTGGCGCGCTGGGATATGCCAGCTTCTTCTTTATCCGCGATCCGCAATTTTTGCTGCTTTCCGAAGTGGGCATCGGCATTGCATGGGCCTCGATCCTCGCCATGCCCTATGCGATACTCGCCTCCAGCCTGCCGCAAGCGAAGTTGGGCATTTATATGGGCCTGTTCAACATTTTCATCGTGGTGCCGCAATTGCTGGTCGCAACGGTCATGGGTTCGATCATGAAAGCCTTTTTCCCGGCCGAACCGATCTGGACGATGGCCTTTGCCGCAGGAACCCTGGTGCTGGCCGCGCTGGCGATGCTGCGCGTCGAGGTGCCCGGCGAACGGAAGGGCATTTGACCATGATACGCCATGTTCTCGCGCTTTCAGCGCTGACGGCGCTCGCTACCGGTCCGGCATTGGCCACTTCGCGCGGGCTTGCCGATGTGTCCACCACTGACAATGTTTGGGAACCCAAACCCTATACAGAACTGGAACATGCCGATTGGACGCGGAGCGCGGTGCTTTACCAGATCAACATCCGCCAGTTCACGAAAGACGGAACCTTTGCCGCTGCACAAAGAGAATTGCCGCGGCTGAAGGCGTTGGGTGTCGATATCCTGTGGCTGATGCCGATCCACCCGATCGGCGAAGAAAACCGCAAGGGCACGCTCGGATCGCCCTATTCGGTAAAGGACTATTACGCGGTCAATCCGGAGTTTGGCACAGAGGACAATCTGCGCAGTTTCATCGATGCCGCCCATGCGCAGGGTTTCAAGGTCATTCTCGATCTGGTTGCCAATCACACGGCCTGGGACAATGCGCTCGCGAAGGATCATCCCGACTGGTACGAAAAAGACTGGAACGGCGATTTCCGCCCAACTCCATGGTGGGACTGGTCCGACATTATCGATCTCGACTGGACCAAAATCGGCGTACGAAAGCATGTTGGAGAGGCGATGGAATATTGGGTCCGCGAATTCGATATCGATGGATATCGCGCCGATGTGGCTGGCTATGTTCCGCTCGATTTCTGGGAAACATCGCGCGCGCACCTCAATGCAATCAAACCAGTGTTCATGCTGGCGGAATGGAAATCCTCCGAAATGACCCGCCGTGCGTTCGACGGGGTCTACGCGTGGGATTGGCATTCAACCGCCAAGAATATCGCCCAAGGCAAGGCGGATGCCACCGCGCTATATGGCTACTATGCGGAAAACGAAAGCGCATGGCCTGTTGAGGCGATGCGCATGCCGTACATCGAAAACCATGACAGCAATGCGTGGGAAGGCACGATGCAGGAGAACTTCGGCCCTGCGCTCGAGGCGTTCACTGCGCTCAGCTTTGTTGGTGAAGGCATCCCAATGATCCACAACGGTCAGGAAGCCTGCAACGCCAAGCGCCTCGCATTCTTCGAAAAAGATCCGATCGACTGGAGCCAGAGTAAAGGTTGCGCTTACGGTGGCTTGCTCAAGGATCTGATCGCCTTGCGCAAAACCAACGGCGCGCTTGAAAACGGCCAATGGGGCGCACGTATGCAGAAGGTCGAAAATGACCAGCCGAGCCAACTGTTCGCATGGGTGCGGCAGGAGGAAGACAATAAAGTCCTTGGACTGTTCAACCTATCGGATAGGCCGGTTGCGGCTGCGCTCACCGATGCATTGCCAGCGGGCGACTATACGGAGTTTCAGACCGGAGCAGCGGTCACAATCAGTGCCGGCGACACGGTAACACTGCCAGCATGGGGCTTCAGAATCCTAACTACGAATTCGATGGCAGAAAACCGCATGTGAATTGCTGGATAAAATCTCGCTTAAGTTGCTGCCCTAAAAGCGGAATTGAAAGCCAACATCAACCAAATGACCCGTTCGCCATAAATACCTATGCGAGTTTCTCAAGACTTTATGACCGAAAATGGATCCGAGGTTACACTCATCCATGTAAGCTATAGAAGGGCAGCTAACTTGAATTCGCTCCCATATGCGGACGTTCCGCTGTCGGTCCAATTCCAGCCTTTAACCCCAAACTGAACGAATAGCCGGTTTCGTAATGTGGAAAACTCACCATGACCGTCCGCTTTTGGGTCGTTAGCGGACTGGCCGCTTTGCAGCCTCAGCTTTCCCGGACCGGACAGTCCGCAATCGGCCTAGTGTCTGCCGTTCAATCCCATGGTCCAGTAATGGGCCACGGAAGCTAACTTGCGGTGCAGTTGGTCAATCATTCGTTATTGGGGTCAAACTATCCCTCTTCAATCCATGATATAAGGGCCGCCATGCCTCGCGCCGGTCTTGACCCTGCTTCGCCGTCGACGAACAAGGTTCCTTTGGTTGGGTAATAGCTCGTCTGCTCGTCAAGCTTCAGCTGGTATGGGGAGGGTCGTTTTGCGGCGATCCCCGCTTGTTCGAGAAATGAGATTGCCTCCCGCATTGCCTTGGGGTCCTTGGCCAGGATCGTGGCATCGGGCAGGTTGTAGAATTTCATCTTCGAGCACTCCTTTTCTCAATGGTTCCCCCGGGAACGCAGAGAAATATATTCTGAATGTCTGTCTCAGAGACATTCAGTTAGACAGAGTGAAGGACAGTCTGATTAACTGTCAGACTGTAGATAAAAGGGAGAAAGCATAGGTGAAGGGGGTTGGCGCATATAGGCTGCTCGCACATTATCGAGCAGCTCATTTTTGCTTAATTTTTCGCTCTATGGAATAGAGAGGGATGATTAAGATCGGTGATTGCCGGGTGATTGCTAGAACGAATATACCGCTGTCCAATGCAACAACATCTATATGGTTTATAGAGATTTTTTTAATGATGCGCTCTGAGGTATGGTATTTCCGGTACCGGCGGAAATAGTGGCGAAGATCCAGCATTTCCAAAATGGGATGCGGGAAAACGGCGTCCGAATTTGACGTTGGTAACTTCAATCTCGCTTCGAGTCTCTTTGAATTCGCCGCTCAACGTCCCACTGCTGCGAATTTATAATTAGTCCGTTACAGTGCTAATCGGCCCGCTTCCTGATCGCATACGAGCGTATTTTTCCAAATCCATGCCAAACCAAAGAAAGCACGGCGATTAATGCTGCAACGTTGAACAGAAAGAATTTTGCAGGTGTCAGATATGCCTTGGCAAACAAAAGTCCGTCAAAGCCCTGCAAAGCTAGTAACTGCACGGTGTTCTCGACCACATCGGCACCGAAAACGAGCGCAGCAGGAACTGCGAGTATTATCCCGACCCAACCCCGGAATTGCAGCGCCAATCCTGCGAAGAAAGCGCCATAAGCGACAGGGAACGCGTAATCGAGCAGCAGTGTCATCCAAAAATGGCTGCTTTTCTGCGCTGCGGACATCGAAAATAATAATGCGCTGGTATCTTCCACCGACGCCAAGCTGTCCAGGATGACACCGCCGACAGAGGGCGTCCAGGCCATAAACGCGAATACAAGTGCAACAGATATTGCGAAATTCAGTGCGATAATTGAAGGCTTGCGAAGTATTGCGATCAATTGCTCTTCCCTTTGCTGGCTCGATCATCGTTCGGTTTGTATCGACCGCTATGACCCAGCGACCTTCTAGCAGCGAAGCACCATTTTCCTACACCGCCGCGCGCTGCTATCTTGCCGGCGGCTCTTTCCCATTGTCGGTACCATCGGCGAAATTTTTCCGCGCGCCCTCATGTGTGTCACTGCGGCCAAATTGGGCGGGCAACACGCGCATTTCCGGGCTTTTCGAAAGGCGGACACCGTTTGTAGGATTTGTCACTTGTGTCCGGGTGAGCGTGACGATGCATTGTCCCCCCACTGATTGAAGCGGATTAAGCGGGCAAGCGACATTTCTCGCGATATAAACGAAAAAGGCCGCCCATCGGGGCAGCCTTTTCCTTCAACAGTGCAGATAAACTAGATTTTATTGCCCAGCTTACCCTTAATTTCACCCTTTAGATTTTGCGCTTCGCCCTTGGTTTCCTGAGCATGGCCTTCGGCGCGGGTTCCAGCATCATTAGACTGCTGCTTTACCTTGCCAGCGGCCTCGTTTGCGATGCCTTTAGCTTTATCGGTCAGTTCACCCATAGTATTTTCCTTTGATTTAACGCATTGATGTCGCGTGTAAAATCAACGGCGGAGGGCGCCTTCCGGTTCCTGCAATTCGTCGGAAATGTGAAACGTATTACCGATCAGGAAACAACCCCTGCCGCCGCCAGCACGGCCAGCGTCAGCACAT
>JBBKWK010000293.1:0-3129 GCA_037968915.1 Pontixanthobacter sp. | reverse complement strand
TGCCGAAAGGGCTGATGCGCGGCGGCCGGGAGCCGTGGATAAGTGCCATGGCCACCAACGTTGCGATTGCGATCCTGACAGCAGCGATGATCTGGCTGATTGGCTTGGGTCCATTCCTGCTTGTGCAACTGCCGATTACGCTTCTGGCTGCCTCGATCGGCGTCTGGCTATTCTATGTCCAACATCAGTTCGAGGATACGATTTGGGAGCATGACGAGCGCTGGGACTTCCATGAGGCGGCACTGCATGGCAGCTCGCACTATGACCTGCCAGGTTTCCTGCGCTGGTTCACCGCCAATATCGGGGTGCATCATGTGCATCACCTGTCGAGCCGGATTCCGAACTATCGTCTGCCCGACGTGCTGCGCGACCATCCAGAGCTTCGGAATGTCGGTCGCCTTACCCTGCTTCAAAGCCTCAAGGCCGTTAGGCTTGTGCTTTGGGACGATAAGAAGCGCCGCCTGATCTCCTTTGCGGAGGCGCGTGAATTTCGTCAACGAGCTCCGTCACTCGCTGCGACCGAACGCGCATATGGACGAAATTTCGGCGCGAGTTCTGTACGTTAAAGTGGCCTACAATATCATCTTGGAAGGCCTTGGCGTAGGCCTCGTGCTCAAATTGTCGGTGGTGTTCGCAAAGCGTTGAACCGGTAAGAAACCCCGCAATTATATCTCATTCCCCTGTTGCTCATGGGCGCTGGGAGCAACGGTTATATCGCTTTGCATTTGACGCTCAACCTCGCCGTTTACCTCGGCTCCGAACAATACGACGAATACGGAAAACCATACCCAGGTGAGAAGAACCAATGGCAGACCCAATGAGCCATACGTCCTGTTATAGTGGCCGAAATTATGGACATAGAGGCTGAACAGGATCGAACCAATCAGCCATAGAATTGTGGCCGTGATGATACCAAGTAAATCCCATTTCCATCGCGGTTTGCTCCCGGCGGGTCCGTAGCGGTAGATTACCGACACCACGCTCGCAAAAAACACAATCATAAGCGGCCATTCGACCGCCAAGCTTATCCAGCGCGCCGGATTGCGCGCACCTGTCCCACTCAGAAAAGCGGGCAGACCAGCGACGAGCACCAACGCGACCAGCCCACAAGCAATAATCAAGAAGGTCAGCAGCAATGCCGTCGCGTAGAACCTGACGTATCCGCGCCTCTCGGTCTGACCGTAGGCGATATTGAGCGCGGCCATCATGCCGGTCATCCCCCGCATGCTGCTGAAAAGCGCGATGGCGATGCCGATGATGGCACCAAGGCCGAGGCTTCCACTCGATGCGGAAATCAATGCCCGGAGTTCCTCGCCAATCAACTTCACGATCGATGGCGGAAGCAGGCTCGACAAAGACTGGACGTCATTTGTCATTCCCGCAGGATTCTCGACCAGGCTGTAGATCGAAATCATCGCCGCCAGAGCAGGGAACAATGCCACAAGCAGATAGTAGGTCACTCCTGCAGCAACGAGCGACAGACCTTTCCTGCCGATGTCCTTCAAGGTTCGGCGCAGAATATTCATCCAGCTTCGCAACGTCTCGTTCACTTTGGATGCTTCGCGAGGCGCCACTGCGCTTCGATCTCCTTCAGGCTCATGTTCTGGTTTCCGGCACAAGGAACAACGCGGAGAACGCCGCGCTGACGCTGATCACCCTATAAATAGCAAGCTTGCTCTGGACACAGGTGAACGTCAAGAAGCACAATGCCACCGTGAGGTCGGTGGTCCAACTGGCGACCGCCACTCTAAATGCCGCGTTCCGTCTTCCTATCCGCCAAAAACCTGCTAGCCTGCCGCCGTTCAGCGGAGCAGATACCGTTCCTCTGGGAAATGCAGGCTGAAAATATGAATCCGCACCTCAAAAAGGCTGTCGAGGTGTTGAGGAACACCTTCTGGGTCTTGCCAGGCGCTATGGCGTTCGCGGGAATTATCCTCGCTATGGCACTTGTACAAGTTGATCGGAGTGGTGCTCTTCCGGCTTGGCTGCTCGACAGCGCTTGGCTCTACAACGGCGGCAGCGCAGGCGCGCGCACCTTGATGGGTGCGGTGGCTGCGTCGACGATAGGGGTTGCCGGCACCGTCTTTTCCATCACCATCGCCGCTCTTTCAATAGCAGCGGGACAGATGGGACCGCGACTGCTCCTAAACTTTACAAAGGATCGCGGCAATCAAATCACTTTGGGAACATTCCTCGGTACCTTCTGTTACTCTCTGATGGTGCTTCGCACGGTCAGAGCCGAGAACGAGGGTGCTTTTGTTCCCCACCTTTCTCTGACTTCCGGCATTGTTCTGGCCTTTGTATGCGTTGGCATGCTTGTATATTTCGTTGGCCATATGGCTAGCCGCATCAACGTCGATACCGTCATAGATTTGGTAAGTGAGGATGTCCGCAGAGCGATCGAGCGGCTTACCGTTGAAGAGCCCGGGCCGGATCAGCCGCCGTTGAGTTTCTGGAGCGATGCGGTGCCCTTGGTGGATGGGCGGCACGGTTATCTCCAACAGCTCGACGCCGCGAACTTGGCCTCCTGGGCCGTTGAGAACCACACCAGCATTCGGCTGCTTGTAAGGCCTGGTGACTACATTTTTCCCGGCACGCCGATAGCACTCGTGATGCCGATGATGAAGGGCGCCGAAGATGCAATCAGCCGCGCCACTGCGCTCGGCCGACAGCGTGGTAGCTCCGCCGACATCGAATTCGCGATCAGGAAGCTGGTCGAGGTCGCAGTTCGTGCTTTGTCGCCGGGCACTAATGACCCCCTAACGGCAATCAGCGTAGTCGACCGTCTTGGGGCGGCACTTTGCGACCTCGTCCCATGTCATCTGCCCAAAGGCGTGGTTATGGCGGAAGGCAGGGCGGTGCTGATAGTTCCGAGCGTAGACTATGACGGCTTTGTTGACTCGATGTTTTCTATGATCCGGCAGAACGGATCGGGCAGTGCCGCGGTGCTCATCCGAATTTTGGATGTACTTACCGCAGTCGTCAGCGCCGAAAGGAGCCCTGCGCGGTGCGTGACACTTCAGCGCCACGCTGATCTCGTCCTCGACAACGCAAAACGGGACATCGCATCGCCGGCTGATCTGGATGACATTCGGCAGCGCCATAGTGGGTTTGTTGCCATGAGAGAGC
>JBBKWK010000292.1:0-2913 GCA_037968915.1 Pontixanthobacter sp. | reverse complement strand
TGCGGATTGAAGGCGGCCTGACCGGCCCCGTTTCGGAAAATATCGCTGCCCGTTTCGACGGCGTTTATTTCAAGCGGGACGGCTTCTACACCGACGTCACCAACGGCACCGATGTAAACAACCGTGACCGTTATCTGCTGCGCGGCAAGTTGCTGTTCGAACCGAGTGACGCGCTCGATATTAACCTGACGGTCGATTATTCGAACAAGGACGAGGCCTGCTGCGCCGCAGTCTTCATACAGCCGGAATTCGCGCCGCTGGCACGGGTATCGCCCGGCCTCAACCCGTTCGCTGTTCCGCTGCCCGGTGCACCGGCGCTGACCAGCACCGGCAACCCAATCATTCCGGTCTTGCTGGCGCTGGGCCAAAATCCCGCCGCGCTCAATCAGGACCAATTCAGTCGTAACATCTACCCCACTGCGGGTCGTTCTTACGAAGGCCAGACCAAAGATTACGGTGTAGCCTTCGAAGTAAATTACGATCTGGGGGGTGCTACCCTGACATCAATCACGGGCTACCGTGAATATATGAACAATCAGGCGTCGGACACCGATTACACCACGGTCGACATCCTCTACCGCGCACCAGCCGATAATGCCGGGTCGCGTGAATTCAAAACCTTCACGCAGGAAATTCGCCTCAAGGGTTCGGCATTCGATGATCGTCTCGACTGGTTGGTTGGCGGATTCTTCGCCAATGAAGACCTGACCGTTCAGGACAACATTCGCTTTGGTACACAGTACGGCGCATTTGCACCTTGCCGCATTATCCAAGCCGTGAATGTTGCGCTCATTTCGCCCTCTAGCACGGGCTGTCTCAGCGCGGGCGGCCGGGCTGCTCTGCTAGCTGCCAATGGCGGCGCAGGTGCATTTGGGGCTGCCACCCCGTTGATCTTTGCCGGTCTCGATACTTTGGCACAGGTCAACGATGTTGGCGGCACCGGCGATATCTACGAGCAGAACAGCAAAAATTTCGCGGTCTTCACGCATAATATCTTCCATATTTCCGACACCGTCGATCTTACGCTCGGCCTGCGTTACACAAATGAAAACAAAGATTTCGACGCCACCTTCGGCAATGACAACATCTATTGCGCGCAAAACCGGGCGCGGCTTTCAGGCCTGCTAACGACGCCACTGGCTGGACTTGCCGGCGGGCTGATCGGCCTGTCGTGTCAGGGTAACTCAACCTCGGAACTGGACGGCGTTTCTCTCAGCGACACCCGCAAGGAAGATGCATTTTCCGGGACCGCAGTCCTGTCATGGCAGCCGACACCCGATATTCTGCTCTACGGCAGCTATTCGCGCGGTTACAAAGCGGGCGGGTTCAACCTTGACCGTTCGGCGCTTAGCAATCCGGTTGCCGGAAACCCGGCATTGATCGGAACCACGGCCAATCTGCAATTCGACCAAGAAGAAGTCGACGCCTATGAAATCGGTGCGAAATATACCGCACGCGGCTTCTCCGTCAGCGCGGCGGCATACCGTCAGGAATTCAGCAATTTCCAGCTGAACACCTTCAATGGCTCGGTATTCCTGGTCCAGAATGTCAACGCTTGCGGGACCGACTTAGGCGGTGCCGATCGGGATGCGAGCGCCACCACCGGGGCCTGCGCCCTGGATCAGGTTAAGCCAGGTGTGGTTGCACAGGGTTTCGAAATTGAAACCTCGCTCAGCCCTGTCCGTGATCTAACGATGACGATGGGGATCACCTATACCGACACCAGCTACGAAGATAATCTCATTGGCCGCGATACCGGATCACCGCTTGATCCGGCTCTACGCCTGCTGCCGGGCGATAATCTGTCGAATGCTCCGGAATGGGTCGGGACCACCTCGTTCAGCTTTACCCCGGAACTGGGTAGCAGCGGAATGTCGGGCCTGTTCTTCGTCAACGCTCGTCTGTCCGATGATTACAACACCGGTTCCGATCTGCTTTACGGCAAGGAACAGGACAGCTTCTTCCTGGTGAATGCCCGCATCGGTATTCGCGGACCGGATGAAGCATGGTCAATCGAAGGCTGGGCCCAGAACGTGTTCAACAAGGGTTACACCCAGGTTGCATTCAACACCCCGTTCATTGCATCGCAGCAGACCTATTCGGCATTCCTTGCAGAGCCACGCACTTACGGCATCACCGTTCGCGGCAAGTTCTGATCGGGTAACACAAAAATAAATAAGGGGGCCGTTTCCGAAAGGGAGCGGCCCCCTTTTTTTGCCTATTCCCGTGCGCCGAATAATGCAGTGCCGACGCGGATATGGGTCGCGCCCAATTGGACTGCGATCGGGTAGTCGCCGCTCATACCCATGCTTAGTCCGCCAAGTCCGTTATCAGCCGCCAATTTGTCCAGCAGCGCGAAAAACGGCGTCGGCTCGATCCCGGCAGGCGGCACGCACATTAGCCCGGCCAGCGGGATATTGGCCGCGCGGGCCTGTTCAATCAGAGCAGCCAGATCGCCAATCGCGCAGCCGCCTTTTTGCTCTTCCTCGCCAATATCAACCTGAATAAAGCACGGTATGCGGCGCCCCGCTTTGTCCATCGCTTTGGCCAAGGCGCTGACCAAACTGGGCCGGTCGAGCGAGTGGATGCAATCAAACAATTCTATCGCATCATCCGCTTTGTTGGACTGAAGCGTTCCCACCAGATGCAGCTCAACATCAGGGAATTTCTCACGCAGGCCAGGCCATTTGGCGGCGGTTTCCTGGACCCGGTTTTCTCCAAACACCCGCTGTCCAGCCTCCAGCAGCGGCAGGATAGCTTCTGCTGGATGGGTCTTGCTGACAGCGATCAAGGTTACCTCTTCCGCTTTACGCTGGGCGATTTTGGCGGAGGCGGCGATTTTTTCGCGGACATTTTCGACGTTGGCGGATGCATTTTCGGTCATTTGCGCGCTATAGCGCGGCTGTGACGCGA
>JBBKWK010000291.1:0-8291 GCA_037968915.1 Pontixanthobacter sp. | reverse complement strand
GCACGTTGCTCGCGCCATTCGCCGGATGCGAGCGCCCCTTGCCAGAGATCTTGGAGTTCTTCGGAAGGGTGAAAGTGGCCATTTGGTATGCTTTCTGTACTGCGCGCCAGAGTGTAGGGCCTATCTAACGCCAAAACCGCCGAGGGCAAGGGTGCGGCGCGGGTATGCTGCGTGAGTTTTGTCGAACGGATGTTGAATAGGAAGCACCGCACTGGTGCGTTCGATCCGCCGGCGGCTAGGAACAACTGGTTTTGCGAGGGATTAAGGAGCATTGCACCACTTCCCATTCAACAGGATAATTCATGGCTGACACCGCAGACTTCCCGAATTGTGCAGCAATTTTCGGGGCTTCGGGAGGGATCGGCGCGGCCATGTGCGCCACGCTGGCGGAGCGAGGGGTCGGCACCATCTTTGCCGGGTCGCGGGCAGGGCAGGCGCCTGTCGGTCTCAACATCCAGCCATTCGCCTTCGATCTGACCGATGAAGCCTCTATCGCGGCGGCGGCGGAGATGATGGCAAGAACACCGCCCGATCTCGTCATCGTCACTTCTGGTGTGCTGACATTGGCCGATGGCACCGGGCCGGAGCGCAGTTATCGGGGGCTTGATCCGAAGGTGATGCAGGAAATGTTGCTGCTCAACACCGTCGGCCCCGCGATCATCGCCAAGCACATGCTGCCGCTGTTTCCGAGGGACCGGCGCGCGGTGTTCGCGGCATTATCGGCACGGGTCGGTTCAATAGGGGACAACCGGATGGGCGGCTGGCATTCCTACCGC
The DNA here is from genome assembly GCA_037968915.1 of Pontixanthobacter sp. Taxonomy (GTDB): domain Bacteria; phylum Pseudomonadota; class Alphaproteobacteria; order Sphingomonadales; family Sphingomonadaceae; genus Allopontixanthobacter. The sequence continues at coordinate 7,515 of JBBKWK010000291.1, read as the reverse complement.
GCATCCAAAGCTGCGCTCAATATGCTGCTGAAGAATTTCGCCATCGAGCTGGGCCGCACGCATAAACAGGCCGTGGTCGCGGGCCTGCACCCCGGCACGGTCGACACGGGGCTGTCCGAGCCATTCCAGGGGAATGTGCCGGACGGCAAATTGTTCAGCGCGCAGCACTCGGCTGAACGACTGTTGGCGGTGCTGGATGGTTTGGAACCAAAGGACAGCGGCGGCGTGTTCGATTGGGCGGGGGAGCGTGTGCCGGATTGACCGAGCGTGCCTGCGCTATTTGCCGTGTCAGCTTTGGTGCCGCTGAAAATAAGAGCGGACATTCTGCTAACGACCCAGTTTGCAAGCGTTCGTCAAAAGCAGGTCATGTTTGCTTCGCGCCCAAGGTAGGTCCATCAATTGCAGCCGCAATAATCTTGAAAATGGCCATTTGACTAGATGCATCCAAAGGTTGCAAATTGTTTCAAGGCGAAGGGTCACTAGGCTTGCAGAGGTACGCAACCCAGCCTGTAACCAACGCCCGGTTCGGTTAGTAACAACGTTGGTTCCGAAGGGTCTTCTTCGAGCTTTTGCCGGATGAGCGCGATATAGCTGCGTAAGTATTGGCCATCAATGTTCGGATCATTCCAGCCCGCCAGCAACAAACGCCTTTGGGTCACCACTTGGCCCGCATGGCGACAAAGCTCTTCAAGCAAACTGAATTCTTTGGGCGAAAATTTGAGTTCGTGATCCATCAACTTCACTTGCCGCGTGGAATAATTGACATACAGATCGGCTGAACGGAATTCGTCGCCCCCTTGGTTGACGGAGGATTTACGCCTGATTGCAGCCCTTAATCGAGCTAGCAGCTCCTCGACCCCAAACGGTTTGTTGATGTAATCATCAGCCCCTTCGTCAAGCGCCCGAACCTTCTCCCCTTCCTGATGCCGTGCAGATAAAACCAGAATTGGCCCCTCGTTCAGGCTGCGCAGTTTGGCGATGATATCCACGCCATCTGCATCTGGGAGCCCCAGGTCGAGCAATGTCACATCGACCCGAACCGACTTGGCCTTGGCCAAGCCCTCAGTCGCGGTATAAGCGATATCGACTGAATAACCTTGTGACTCCAGCACAGGCTTCAAAGTCCGCCCAATCGCGATTTCATCGTCGATAATCAGAATATGGCCGCTCATAGCTCGTTTGCCCTGATGCCATTTCGCGAGATTGGTAAACTGATCAACATTTCGGTCCCGGCCCCGCGGGTATGCGGACTGACGACCTTGATGGTTCCGCCGAAAGCCTCGGCGAATCCCTTCGCGATACCAAGACCAAGGCCGTTACCCTCGCTGCGCTTCGTTTGCGCAGTGCGATAAAACTTGTCGAAAACGCGTTCTTGATCTTCCAAAGATATCCCGGGCCCCCAGTCGACTATGGCAATCTCGATCGAAGCGCCAACAAGCTTTGCTTCGATCAAAATGTCTTTCTCGGGCCCTCCATATTTAGCTGCGTTCTCGATTATATTAAAGAAAAGTTGTTCCAGCATCACCGGATTGGCCCGGACGTTTGTCGCCGTTGCGGCGGAGAAATCTTTTTGAATCGTCAGCGAAGGAAATAACTTGCGAACCGACAGGATCACAGCTCCCAATATATCGACGGCGTCCACTTCCTCGATTTGTTCTTCAGGAATACCGTATTGAAGCTGCCCCATATAGAGTATGTTGCTCGTATACCGGTTGAGCCGCTCACATTGCTCCAGAATAGTTTCTAGCATCGCTGTCTTGTCTTCACCTTTCAGAGTTTCGCCTAGGTACAGCATGCTGGTGGCGGAAGCTTCGATTGCGGTAAGCGGGGTTCTCAGATCGTGTGACACCGAAGAAAGTATCGCAGTCTTCAAGACTTCCGATTTCTGGATGATCTCTGCTTCTGCGAGCTTTTCCATCAACAGGCATCGTTCAGTTGTGATATTCAGGAGATTGGCGAATGCGTCAGAATCCGCTTGTGGCAACACGTCAATCAGATCGGCGGTCCGGGTAAATACGGCGACTCCGATTGGTTTGTCCGCCGAACGCAAGACCAACATTGCCAGCTCGCTGTGTTGAACCGGTGGCGCGTGATTAACTGCCGCCAGATAAGCTGCCTGAGCAGCGTCGTGCCACTTAGATGCGCCGCCTATGCCAACCAGTTCATCGCTTCGCACGATGTATAATTCCAGTTCGACAATCTGCCGGAACGGAAGCCAGCGCCGGGCCGCACGGCTAACATCCTCCAGTGACAATGTTTTCTGAAGATCGTTGCTCACCCGAAGTAGGAAAGCATTGCGTTGTTCGGCAGCGCCTGCTGCGAACGCCCGGTCATTTAGCCGGCCGACTAGAAACCCGGACAATATCGCACTCACATTGAATGCAACAAGTGGTACCAGATCATCGAGGGAATAGCTGCTGAACTGGTAAATCGGCTCAGTCAGGACGTAACTGTAAATCACTGTTGCGGCTAAGGCGGCAACAACGCCGCTGATCATCCCTGACCTAGCGCCGATTATCGTCACCCCGGCGAGATAGATCAGGGCTGCAGTAATCGGGCGATCGAAAATCTGGGAAGTATACGTTGCGGCGGTCGCGCCTAAAAAGATCGCAAGATCAATTGCCGCATTGGTAAGCACGCCCGTCCTGAGGACTGAAAGGACCATGGCCGGACGGTGGATGGCAGCAATAGTTTGCACGCTACCCGCATAGCGCAAAACTTTCGTAAGTGATCGTACAGATTTCCTATATGAAAAAAACTGGTCAGCAACACCCTCACTCGCGGCATTCAGACAAAGGCACCATAGATTAGGGAAGGTCGTTAGAATGCCCGAAAATGTCGTATAATTGTCACAATCATATCAATTCGTGTTGAAAAAATACGCCAGCCAGATTTTTTCTGGCAGCGTTAAACGGCCAAAAATCATCGATTTGGCATCATATAATCGGCACTGCATATAAAACCCATAGTAACTGCCCGAAAGTTTCAAACGCATAGCCCCGCAATCGTGATCGCGGCGCGGGCTTCAAGTCCCGGGCCAGAACGCAAATGGCGAGTAGAGCACAAGCTCACTCTACAACGGGGATTGTTTCTATGCGTGCTATTGGTAAGTTTTACGCTTGTACTTCTGTAATTGGGCTGTTTGCCGCTGTTGTTCCGATGACGGCCTATGCTCAGGATGAAGACGCTACGCTTCCAGCCGAAGAAGTTGCCGATGAAAATGCAGTCGTCGACACGTCGACAACGATTACAGTGACCGGCTCGCGCATTCGGCGGCCTAACCTAGAATCTACCATTCCAATCACATCCATTGCAGGCGAGCAGTTCTTCCAGCAGGCCCAGACCAGTGTCGGCGACACGCTGAACGACCTTCCGCAATTGCGCAGCACATTCGCGCAACAAAATCCCGGTCTTGGGATTGGCATTGCCGGGCTCAACCTGCTCGACCTGCGCGGTCTTGGTACGCAGCGCACGCTGGTGCTGGTAAACGGTCGCCGTCACGTTCCTGCGGATATTCTGAACAATGCGGTGTCGGTGGATACCAACTCGATCCCGAACGACCTGATTGAACGTGTAGACATCGTAACCGGGGGCAATTCGGCAGTTTATGGTTCCGACGCTATTGCTGGAGTTGTAAACTTCGTATTGCGCAAGAACTATGATGGATTGCAGGTCCGTGGCCAGGCTGGCATTACCGAAGCCGGTTTTGGCGGAAACCAGTACATCTCGGCAATGGCGGGCAAGAACTTCTCTGACGGCCGTGGGAACGTCACCCTGCATGGTGAGTATTCTCACACTGATCGCATATTTGCTTCCGATGTTCCGGCTTTCCGCAGCAACGATAACTATCTGGTGGTTGATGTCGATGGCGGTGCAGGAATCGTCAATGGCGGCGATGGCGTGCCTGATCGCAATTTCTTCACTGATATCCGAGGCTCAACGATCCACGTTCGCGGATTGGTACCGATCAACCAGCGCAATATTCCCAATGCAGGCCTTTGCGGCAATGCCACAACCCCCAACAATGGCGGCCCTAACTCTGCAGGCGTAGCTTTTAACTGCACGTATATTTTTACGCCGGACGGCCGGCTGACCCAGCAAACCGGCGCCCGTTTTGGCACAGGCATCAATAGCTCGATCATCGGAGGTAATGGCCAAACCGGCCGTGAAGGCGAGTTGGTATCGGTTCTGCCATTCAATGAGCGTTACAATTTCAACCTGTTGTCGCAGTTTGAGTTCTCTGACGCCGCGGAACTGTTTGTCGAGGCAAAGTGGAACCGGGTTAATGCGATCGGTAATAATGCGGGTCCATCATTCAATCAGGGAACTGGCTCAGCAACCGACTTCCGCGAGCGTGCGCGGCTCGACAATCCGTTTCTCAACCCTGCCGACCGGACAACTCTGGCCAACCTGATTCTGGCTTCCGGATGTCGTACAAGCCTGACCGTAACGTGCCCTGTCGGGGGCAACCTCACTGCTGCTGACATCGCGGCGATCGGCAATGGTAGCTATAGGTTTGTCAATTCACGCAGCCTGGCTGATGTGGGCCTCCGCGATGCGAGATTCCAGCGCGATACATACCGTATTGTCGGCGGTCTTCGCGGAACGTTCAACGATGACTGGAGCTACGAGCTTTCCGCCAATTATGGAAAGTTCAAGGAAGATACCACCAGCGACGGCTTCATAGATCGTCAGCGTTTTGCGTTGGCTCTTGATGCCGGGCGCAACCCTCTGACAGGTGCGATCCAGTGTCGTTCGCAGTTTGATGCTGCCTCGGCGGTGCCGCTGGTCGGTTTCGCCGCACCGGCTGCAGCAAATGCCGCGCGTCTGGCGGCTGATATTGCTGCCTGCGTACCGTACAATCCTTTCGGCTCGCCTGACAATTCTGCGTCGATCAACTACTTTGCTCGCACGTTCACAACCACGGCTTCGCTTGATCAACTTGTGATCTCAGGCTTCGTATCGGGCGACTTCAGCCAAGCTTTTGAATTGCCTGGCGGCCCGATCAGCTTTGCGTTGGGTGGTGAATACCGGCGCGAGAACGCATCTTATGTGCAGGATCAGTTTGTGACCGACGGATTTACAAACGCCGTGTCCATCCCGACTTTCCAGCCAGATGCGTTTGAAGTGAAGGAAGCTTTCGGTGAAGTCCGCATACCAGTCCTACGGGGGACACCTTTCTTCGAAGAACTAACGCTTAGCGGTGCTGGGCGCGTTTCGGAGTATCAGGGTAGTGTCGGTACGGTCTATGCCTACAATGGCGGCGTCGATTATTCGCCCGTGCAGGACGTCCGGTTCCGCGCCAACTATAGCCGTGCGGTGCGTGCGCCGAACGTTTCGGAGACAGGTTTCCCACTGGTACCAAACTTCTCCAATGGTTTTGTCGATCCGTGCAATCCATCGGTTATCGGCACTGGCGTGCGCGCAGCCAATTGTCTGGCCGACATCGGTGCGGCAACGCTTGCTACCTTCAACAACGTTGCCCAGTCGCTGGCAATTGTAAGTGGATCTAACCCCAATTTGACCGTCGAAAAGTCAGATTCCTACACTTACGGTGTGGTCATTCAGCCGCGCTGGATTCCCGGCATGAGTGTCTCGGTCGACTATTACAACATCAATGTAAAAGGCGTGATTTCGAGTGTTGGCGCGCAAGGGATTGTAAACTCTTGCTATGACTCAGCGACCCTGGACAATGTGTTCTGCAAGCAGTTTACCCGCTTCCGTGGACCAGGGGTTGGTCCGCTTGGTGAGGACCCGGGCCGTCTTCTGGGCAATTCGCTCATCAACGCGCCACTGAACTTCGCAAACCGCAAGCGCCGCGGTATCGATCTCAACCTATCTTACCAAAAGGATTTTGGTCCAGTCGAATTCGCCACCAATTTGATCTACACCCACAACTTCGAAAGTAGCAATTTCCAGGACCCAACCAACCCTGATTTCGAAACGCGGATTCTTGGGCAGTTGGGCGATCCGAAGGACGAGTTCCGGTGGGACTTTGATTTTGGCACGGGACCGATCAATTTTGGCTATCGTATGCGTTACATCGGACCGATGTTCTTCAATGCCTACGCAACTTTGTTTGAAATCAATGGACTTCCACCAAGCGATATCGATGCCTTCCCGACAACCAAGTACCCATCCGTGATGTATCATGATGTGCGTGTTGACTTTGACATTGCCAAAGACACGAATGGCAATGCGCTCAAATTCTACACGGGGATCGACAACGTTCTCGACAAGGGCGTGCCGCTTGGCGCGACCACCGCAACAGGTTCGGGTAGTGCAATCTATTCGTTCCGCGGCCGTAATTTTTATGCGGGATTCCGCGCTCGGTTTTAATAGGACATTAGGACCTTAGATTTAGGGACGAGGGCTGTTTCGTCCTCTCCCTAAAGCTCGGCAATTTTCGTCCATGCGTCGAGTTCGGGTCTTGAGTTGCAGTCTGATCAATAATTTTGGAATAGATCGAATTTTGGATTACTAATCGGCACCATTACCCCGGAGTCGACATCCGCCGTAGTTACATCCACCGATTAACTACGGCGGACTTTTTTGCGTTGCGTAATATTGTTCAAATTTCATAAATTTATGAAACTGGGCGCTATTGAAAATCCTTCACGAGAGGTCTTGCAAGACCTTACCCACAGTTCGTTGAGCCGTGAGCTTTTACCATCACGACTAGTGTATTGAGTAAATAACAGCCGCTCTCTGATTGGATTTTTGCAGGGATCGTTGGTCAGATTGTTGCAGGAAATTCGAATTCCTAGGGGTCTGCCCTAACGCGGGCAATTACTGAAAGCAGGCATTCTAACTCTGGCCTAATATTTGTCTGAGATCGACGACCACGTCAATGTCCGCTTTCCAATCAGCTTGGGACATATAAACCTTCCGCAGCGAATCCCAAAAGCGGTCATCCGTTACGGGCGGCGGCTAAACCCCAGCCAATTTCGCCGTGTCCAAGATCGCGCTGACAAACCCTTCAGGGTCGTCTTCTTGAATGAAATGGCCGCCTTTTAGCGTGCGGTGCAAGGTGTGTTTCGCGCCGGGTATCCGTTCCTTGAAGGGGGCGTCGCCGCCTTTGGTGATCGGGTCGCCGTCGCTGAAGCAGCAGGTGAACGGTTTTTCGAACGTCTCCAGCACTTCCCATGCGGCCAGTTGGTCGGGCACCGCTTCGTTGGGGCCCAGCGGGACCAGCGCTGGGAAGACGCGCGCGGCGGCCTTGCTGGCGCGGGTGGGGAAGGGCGCGTCATAGGCGGCGACTTCGGCGTCGCTTAGCTCGGTGGTGGTGGCTTTCTGAATCAGGCCGCCAATCGGGAATACCGGGCTGACTTTGGCAAAAGTGCGCCACGCGGCGAACGCCTTTGGCGGGTCCTGTCCGGCAGGCAGTCCGCCATTGGACAGCACTACGCCGGAAAACTTCTGCGGCATCGCGGCCACTAGCCTGAGACCGATCAGCGATCCCCAATCCTGGCAGGCGAGCATTACACCGTCGAGGCCCAGCGCTTCGAACCATTC
>JBBKWK010000290.1:0-3229 GCA_037968915.1 Pontixanthobacter sp. | reverse complement strand
CAGTTCCACGAAATTACAGGGGCGGTTCCGGCTGTCCAATTGCTCCGCCAGAATACCATCCCACCCGTCCTTCACGGCGCCGTTGGAGCCGGGCAGGGCGAAAATGTACGTCCCGCGGGTCACAATGGCGCAGGCGCGCGACTGGATCGTGCTGGTGCCGATGGTTTTGTAGCTGAGCCAGCGGAACATTTCGCCGAAGCCGGGAATATCCCGCCCGCCGCTCGAATCGCGCAGCCTCTCCAGCGCCTCGGGCGTTACATCGCGGCCGGTCAGCCCGGTACCGCCGGTGGTAACAATTGCGTCAATCGACTGGTCGTCGATCCAGCTGCTGAGTTTGTTGGCAATGAGGCCCGGGTCATCGCGGACAATGGTGCGGGCCGCCAATTGGTGGCCTGCGGCCTTGATCCGTTCGACGAGAATATCGCCCGATGTGTCGTCCGCCGCCGTCCGCGTGTCGGACACGGTCATAACTGCGATATTGATCGGGGTGAAGCTGCGGTCCAGATCAATTGCCATTAATTGGCGCTCAGCCGCACTCCAGTGCTGCCAGACAGACCGGGGAAAGTCGGCCACATACCTTGTGCGAGCGCTGCCCGGCTTTCCGAAGCTCCGCCCGCTTGGCGTTCATACATCCAGTAATTGCGCATCACGATGGCGACATAGCCGCGTGTTTCCCAATAGGGGATTGATTCCATATATAGCAGCGGATCGCCCTGATCTTTGATCTCCGTATTCCAACGGGTGATCGGGGTCAGGCCGGCATTATACGCCGCCATGATCTTGGGCAGCAGCCCGCCAGTAGCGCGGCTATCCCTCAAACTCTCCAGCGCGCTTTGCCCGAATGCAAGATTGACCGATGGGTCGGCCAGATTGGCATAGCTGGCATTCATGTTCAGCGACGGCGCATGTTCGCGCGCGGCAATCGGCATGATCTGCATCAAGCCCTTCGCGCCAGCCGGGCTAACCACAGCGGTGCGGAAGTTCGATTCCTGCAAAGCATGGGCATAGGCGAGCGCCGGATCGACTTTCCAACCAGTGGTCGGCTGCCATCTTGGCGCGGGGAAACGCAGCGCCGGTTCGGCAATCGCGCCGCGCGGGGCGTTATGGGCCATCCACAATTGCGTGGAGGGTAAGCCCAATTCGCGCGCGAGCCGCGACAATTGCGGATATTGGCCTGGATCGCCAATTGTTGCCTGATGCCGCAATACTTCGTCGGCCAGCGTATCGCGGCCAATTTCCGCCAATGCGACGGCTGTGCGGACATTGTCTACATCGCGCACGCGCTGCCAATCGGCCATGTCGAAATCGGGGGTTTCATGCGAGCTGGGCAGTGCCTGATTCAATTGTTCGGCGGCGAGCATACCGTAAAGCGTCTCGTCCATGCGCGCTGCACCGCGCAGCAATTCCTGCGCCTTTTCCGGGGCGCGGCAGCGGATATTTGCGCGGGCGGCCCAATAATAGGCTGCGGAGGTTAGCTCGACATTGGTCGAACCCTGTGCGGACCGCTCGAAATACTGCCCCGCCTTGCTGCAATCACCTAGCCGCCACGCGGCCAGCCCGGCAACCCAGTCACCTTCTGCGACCCACGCTCCGCTACCTTCGCCAACAGTCTGTGCCATCGCAAATGCGGCGGGATCATTATTCTCGATATAATAGCTGAACGCGACGCGCTGACGCCATTCGGCCCGCGCTTCTGAACTCAGGCTGGCGTCGATGCCGTCGAGCAATATGCGTGCGCCATCGGGATCGTCATATTTGATACGGTCGAGAATGGCGGATTTAATCGAGTCCGGCATGGTGCCGTCAGACGTTTCGCGTGGGCGAATGCGTTTGGAACTGTAGGGTTGGCGAATGAACTGCTGTTCGCGCGGCAATTCGGGGCTGTAGTCCAGCCCCCGTGTTTGACCGAGCCGGATCAGTTTTTCGGCATAGGGCAAATTGCGCCCTTGCTGCAGCCAAGCGGAAATCGCGCTGGCTTCCACCCGCGGGCTATTGGCGTGGAGGTAAAATTCTGCCTTGGCCACCTGATGCAATGGTCCATCCGCACGCTCAGCCAGCATGGTGTTGACGCGAGACCAGTCTTCTTTGTCGATCGCGTTGAACAGGCTGGTATAATATTCGCGGTCGGCACGGCTCAATAATTCCGGTGCGGAATTGCTGTTTAGCCGGGCGCTGTAATAATTTGCCGAGCTGCTGCTGGCGAGTGCGGCGGTGCTGGTTCCCAGCACACAAGCGCCAGTGACGGCGGCTAAACCGACCAGCTTCGCGTAAGCGGAAATGCCCAGAGTGCGTTTCAAAGTAGCCATCCGTTCATTTTCAGGCTGTCCATTCCAGCCATCTTTGCCAAAACCGTTTGCGGCGAGCGGGCGATCGTAACAGTTCCGACAGCCCTTCGGCACCCAATATTGGCACGCTGCGTCCGTCATGGTTGAAATTTGGTAAATTTGCAGCGCCTTGCGCCAGATCGTGTCCCAAAAGCGGCCAGATGTTGCGGCCCAGAACACAAATCTTTTCCGGTGCGGCCAAGGCAACATGGTGATGGAGTAATTCGCCCAGACCGGCTGCCATCAATTGGGACCAATCAGCCATCGGGATATGACGCGGCAGCGCGGCGGCAAAATAGACCTCGTCGGCGCTTTGCCCCATCGCCGACAGAATGTTTTCGAGGAATTTTCCCAGCGGCCCTGAAAGCAACCGTTCGCTGTCCTGTTCTTCCGGTTCAGCGACGATAATCATCAGCTTTGCGCCGATCATGCCGCGGTGGGCAATGCGAGGAAATGTTCCGCCACTGTCGAGGCTTGGTTCCTTCAGCCACCATTCCTGGAACGCAGGAAGATCGATTGGCCAGCCCGCTTTGTCGCCGCCCAGCGGCGCCACTTCTTCCTTTGCCGGAGCCGCGTCCGCCTGCATTTGCGAAGATTTTTTTGGGGTTGGCGCGGGCGCATAGGCGGGGTCGCTCAGTTCCAGCGCGGGCGGCGTTTCCGCCTCAGCCAGCCAATTTGTCGCTACGTCATTGAAGTCCTGATCAACTCCGGCGTCTTTCCACCACGCCTGGGCGGCGGTGAATTCTTCGATCAGAGTGCGGGTTTTCGGGCCTGTCATGATGCGCCGCAGGTCTTGACCTGCCGCGCCCCAGCAATCAAGGCTTTCTGTCAGTATTCGAAGTGTAATTGACCCAAAGGACGGACCGGGATGAGCGAACGGGAATCGATGCCATGCGATGTGGTGA
>JBBKWK010000289.1:0-8276 GCA_037968915.1 Pontixanthobacter sp. | reverse complement strand
GTGTGGGATCAAGTGCCATCGCCATTGGCGCTAGCGGCTTGCACCCAATGCTGCAATGCACTATGCGCTGCCCAAATTTTAGGCATCGCTCGCAAATGACCACGCTTCCTCCTCCGCCGGCACTTAAGCCGATTCAGATCGGTCCGATTGCGATCGACTGCCCGGTTGTGCTTGCGCCTATGACGGGCGTAACTGACCTGCCTTTCCGCACTCTGGTGCGCCGCTATGGCTCAGGCCTCAATGTCACCGAGATGGTGGCGAGCCAGGCGATGATCCGGGAAACCAGACAGTCGCTACAGAAGGTGGCGTGGGACCAGATTGAAGAGCCGGTTTCGATGCAATTGGTTGGCTGCGACCCGGTGTCAATGGGCGAGGCAGCCAGGCTCAACGAAGATCGCGGTGCTGCGATAATCGACATCAATTTCGGCTGCCCGGTGCGCAAAGTTACCAATGGGCTCGCCGGATCCGCGCTGATGCGGGAAATCCCGCTCGCAACTAGGCTAATGGAAGCAACCGTGAAAGCGGTTTCCGTGCCGGTCACCGTAAAGATGCGCATGGGCTGGGACCATGATAGTCTTAATGCGCCCGAACTTGCGAAAATCGCCGAAGACCTCGGGGTCAAAATGATCACCGTTCACGGGCGCACACGCAACCAGATGTATAAGGGCAATGCGGATTGGAGTTTCATCCGCAAGGTCAAGGACGCCGTGTCTATTCCGGTTATCGTCAACGGAGACATTTGCGGAATTGACGACGCCGCCACGGCGCTTGAGCAATCTGGCGCAGACGGAGTGATGATCGGTCGCGGGGCATACGGCAGGCCGTGGCTGCTTGGTCAGGTAATGCACTGGCTGCGCACCGGGAAATCCCTGCCAAGCCCTGGGTTCGATGAGCAATTTTCGGTGCTCATGGAACACTATCGCGGGATGCTGGAACATTATGGTTCCGAGGTTGGCGTCAAAGTCGCCCGGAAGCATCTGGGGTGGTACACCAAGGGAATGCATGGCTCTGCAGAGTTCCGCAACATGGTAAATCTTGTAGACGATCCTCAGCAAGTCATGGGGGAGCTTGAGCGATTCTACGCTCCCTTCCTTCACCGCCGGGCGGCGTGAGTTCCAAGCCAGTGAAGGCGGGAATATCTCTATCAGATGGGCATCAACCACCGGCACAAGCGCAACTGGCAGGATTGATTTTTGCGGTTCTGTTGCTCGACCGTGATCTCTGCATTGCCGAGGCGAACCCGTCTGCGGAAAGCCTGTTTGGCCGCAGCTGTAAGCGGCTGATCGGAACTCAGCTCACCGACCTTATTGATTTCGGAGAGGGCGGCATTCAAGCAAGGTTGGTGGTCGAAGATCAGCAATTGGTGGCCCGCGGGATATCTGCAATCGTCGGGGGCGAGCGGAAACGCTTGAACCTTACCGTATCGCCCATGGCCACGCATCCAGGTTGGCGTGTGATGTCATTGTCAGAGGGTGGATATGACGAGTTGGCGGGAGAGGGCGATAAGGAAAATATCGTCGGCGCGCCTGCCGTTCTCGCGCATGAAATCAAGAACCCGCTGGCAGCCATTCGCGGAGCCGGGCAGTTGCTTGCTCGCCGGGTCGACGTAAAGGACCGTCCATTGGCCGCGATGATCTCCGTCGAGGTAGATCGGATCGCACGTTTGGTCGACCGGATGCAAAAATTGGGCAGCAACACCCCCGACCCCGTTGCGCCGTTCAATCTGCATGAGGCTATTCGCAGCGCCATGGCCACGGTCAGGGCCGGGGCTCCGCAAAATGTCGTGTTGGCAGAGGAATTTGACCCGTCGCTGCCGCCCGTACTTGCCAGTAAGGATGCGTTGGAACAGGTTCTTATCAACTTGCTGTCAAACGCCTGCGATGCCTGTTCCGGCAATCAGAGCGGTGAAATAATTGTGAAAACCCGGTTCGTGAGCGGCCTTGCGATGAGTGCGATCCGTCTTGGCCGGTCGGTCCGGGTGCCAATCGAGGTAACCGTTAGTGACAATGGCCCCGGTGTCGATCCCAAGTTGACAGACCGAATGTTCGAACCATTCGTAACTGCAAAAAAGGGCGGGCAGGGCCTTGGTCTTGCATTGGTCAAGAAGCTACTCTCCGACATGGACGGGCGGATTGGCTATAGCCGCGACGAACGTACGGGTCTGACTCAGTTCCGGGTTAATTTGCCGGTTGCGAAATAGGGATGGGCATTATGCGCGGACAGATATTGCTGGTTGAGGACGATAGCGCGATTGCTACTGTTGTAACTGCTGCGCTGAAAGATGCCGGTTTTGCAGTCACAATCTCCGATAGTATTGCCGGCCGCGATCGACATTTGTCCGTCCAGCGGTTCGGTGCCATGCTCACTGACGTTGTCCTGACCGATGGCGACGGGATCGAGAGCCTGGGCGCGGTGCACAAAAGCCATCCGGACCTGCCGATTATCATACTGTCGGCCCAAAACACCTTGGATACAGCAATCAGAGCGACCGATACGGGCGCATTCGAATATTTCCCCAAGCCGTTTGATCTCGATGAATTGGTGCGCGCGGTCGAGCAGGCTACTGGCGCGCGCGACACATTGCGCGATGAGACTGACGAGGCCGGAGAGGCGCTGCCGCTGGTTGGGCGCAGTCAGGCCATGCAGGGCGTTTTCCGGATGATAACGCGGGTGTTGCGCAACGATCTCACCGTACTGATCCTCGGCGAATCCGGAACCGGCAAGGAACTGGTAGCTGATGCGATCCATCAACTTGGCCACCGCAAGACGGGACCGTTCATTGCGGTAAACGCTGCGGCAATTCCCGCAGAGCTGATCGAGAGCGAATTGTTCGGTCACGAAAAGGGCGCATTTACCGGAGCGGTTAGCCAGGCGATCGGCAAATTCGAACAGGCCAATGGCGGAACGCTGTTCCTTGACGAGATTGGCGATATGCCCGCTGATGCCCAGACCCGTCTGTTGCGGGCGCTGCAATCGGGCCGGATACGCCGGGTTGGCGGACGCCAGGAAATCTCCGTTGATGTACGGATTGTTGCAGCGACCAATCGCGACCTGACCTCGATGATTACCGCCGGGACATTCCGCGAAGATCTATTCTACCGCCTCAACGTTGTACCCATCCAGTTACCGCCATTGCGTGATCGGGTCGATGACATCGGCGCATTGGCTCGGCATTTTCTGCGACTGGCAGCCAATGAAGGCCTGCCGCTTCGGCAATTGGACGACGATGCTATTGCTATGCTGGAACGGCAACCCTGGCGGGGTAACGTACGCGAATTGCAGAATACGGTTTACCGGCTTGCGCTGATGGCGCGAGATGATGTGATTGATGCAGAGACCATTTCGGCAGTTTTGGACGAGGCGGTTCTGGTTGGCGGCAAGACAAATGTCAGCGACGCCTTTGGCGCAGCTCTGGAAAACTGGCTGACGCTTAACAGGCCGGTGAATGGAACATTGTACCAGCAGTCGCTCGCTGCATTTGAACGACCCTTGTTCGAACATGCTTTGCGGCAAACTACGGGAAATCAGCTGCGGGCTGCCGAATTGCTGGGCATCAATCGCAACACCTTGCGAAAACGTCTGGTCGAACTGACGATAAATCCGGACCGGTTTAGCGCGGTTAGATGATGCGGTATTAAAGCTTCCGTCGAGTGAAAACCTCGGCTCGGCGCAAAATGTCTTGCATAAATGCAACACTATCGTTGTAGACATGCAACGATGAATAGCATCTCTCCTGCAATACAACATAGAAGCCCGCGGTGGATGCGGCGTTTTGTTGTGACATCCAGGCGAGCAAATTTTTTCCTGATACTGGAAATCGCGGCGGCCCTCGTTTTCGCGGCCATGGTTGGCACCACCTATTACAGCTTCACCAGCGCACCGTCAGGCGGGGAATTGCTCCCATCCGGTCAAGTGGCTTCGCTGTTGATCGGCACGCTGATCCCCGCGATCATGCTGGTTGTGTTGTTTGGCCGCAGACTGGCAATCCGCCGAGCAGCGGGCAGTACGGCTCGGTTACATGTCCGGTTGGTGTTCTTCTTCTCAATGGTTGCCGCTATTCCGACGTTGCTGGTGGCCGGCTTTGCTGCGTTTCTGTTCCAGTCGGGAGTCGACTTCTGGTTTTCAGACGATTCCCGCGGATTAATGAAGAACGCCAATGCACTGGCGGAAAATTATTACGAACAGAACCAGCTGGAAGTTGCCAATGAAACCATCGCCATGGCCGCCGACATGCGGTTCTGGCTTGAACAAAGAACGCTGGCCGATAGCGAATTCGCGGATTTCTATCAGTATCAGGCGCAGGGCCGTGACTTGAACGAATCCGCAATCCTGCAGGAACTTCCCGACGGCAGTGTGCGCACTGCTGCAATGTTCGATCTACCTCCCGATAATCAGCCGCAGGCGTTGCAAAGCAGCGTTTTCGATCGGGTTCGCGGCGGGGAAGCGGTGGTCGTTATCGGCGGGCCAACACGCATTGAGGCAGTTTCTGCGATTGACCGGGAAACTGGAATTTATTTGTATAATGCACGCAATTCCGAGGCACAGTCTTTCACCTCATTCGAAAGCGCGAAGAAGATCGCGTCAGCCTATGAAGTGCTAACCAACCGCGCACGAGCGCTCCAGCTCCGGTTCAATCTCGCGTTGTTTTTTGTCTCGATCATTCTGGTTATGGTCGCTGTGTGGTTCGCGCTTCGCTTCGCCGACCGGCAAGTAGAGCCTTTGACCGAACTGGTTGGGGCCGCGCGCAAAGTTGGGGCGGGCAATTTCTCACTGCGAGTTGATGGACGAACCGGTAACGATGAAATCGGCCAGCTCAACCGCGCGTTCAACCGCATGACTGCCCAGATCGAACAGCAGACAGATGCTCTGGTCGGGGCCAACAGCCAGCTGGATGCGCGCCGGGCGTTCATGGAAACCGTGCTTGAATCGGTCACTGCCGGGATCATATCGATTGACCCTGATGGTCATGTGCTGCTGATGAACAGCCTCGCGCAGAAATTGTTGATGGGCGAACGCGGGCCGACACCATTGGAAATGCCGCTTGAGGCGCTATCGCCTCAAATCGCGGCGCTGGCCGGATCCGGGGTGTCCAGCGGAATAGTCAATTATAACAAAGGCGGAGACCTTCTCACCTTGGCAGTAAAGATCGCTGACGCGCCCGAGGGTAAAGTTATTACTTTCGAAGATATAACTCGCCAATTGCTCGACCAGCGGCAGGCGGCATGGTCCGATGTTGCGCGCAGGATCGCTCATGAAATAAAGAACCCGCTTACCCCGATCCAGCTCGCGACCGAACGCCTGAAGCGCCGCTATCGTAAGCAAATCGAGGTGGACGGTGAATTGTTTGACGATTTGACCAATACGATTGTCCGTCAAGTTGGCGCGCTGCGCAAAATGGTCGATGAATTCTCCTCCTTTGCGCGGTTGCCGAAACCGGTTTTTCGGGAAGAAGACGCGGTGGATCTAGTCCGTCAATCGCTGTTCTTGCAGGAGGTCGCGCATCCCCGCATTAATTTTGATCTGACCACGAACGAAGTACGTTCGGTCCAGATTGCTTGCGACCGCCACCAACTGGGTCAGGCGATGACCAATGTAATGAAAAATGCGGTCGAAGCTGTCGAGGCACGTGCGGCCACCGCCGAACCCGATTTTCGCGGCAAAATCCTCGTCGAAATTTCCGTCCGTGATAAAGATCTGATCGTGTGCATCGAGGACAATGGTGTGGGGCTGCCTCAGGATCAGGACAGCATTGTCGAGCCATACGTAACTACGCGGGCAAAGGGCACGGGGTTAGGTCTCGCGATTGTGAACAAGATCGTCGAAGAGCATGGGGGTGACATGAACTTCGCGGCCGCAGAGGGCGGCGGAACACGAGTAACACTACGGTTCGCTCGTAATCCCTTGGACCTGGCTCAAAAAAATTCGGGGGCGCAAAGCAATATGGGTGGCGGTATCGCCGGATGACCCACAGAAAGGCAGATGCGCAATGGCGCTAGATATTCTCGTCGTTGACGATGAACGCGATATTCGCGAACTGGTTTCAGGAGTCCTCAGTGATGAGGGCTATGAATGCCGCACGGCTGCAGACAGCACAGCTGCGCTGGCGGCGATTGATGAACGCCGACCGAGCCTGGTCCTGTTGGATGTGTGGTTACACGGCAGCGAAATGGACGGGCTGGAAGTGCTCGACGCGATCAAAGCGCGCGAGCCTGAATTGCCTGTTATAATATTCTCCGGTCACGGCAATATCGACACCGCAGTTTCAGCCGTAAGTCGCGGCGCCATGGACTTTATTGAAAAGCCGTTCGAGGCTGAACGCCTGTTGCTTCTGGTCGATCGGGCGACGGAAACCGAACGCTTGCGGCGGGAAAACACCCGGCTGCGCCAAGGCTTTACCCGCGGTGAGGAATTCACGGGAAATTCTGCAATCATCAATCAGGTCCGGGCGACGCTGAAACGGGTTGCTGGAACTGGTAGCCGGGTCCTCATCAATGGGCCCGCGGGTGCAGGCAAAGAAGTCGCAGCACGCCTGCTGCATAGTTGGAGCACTCGTAGCGAGAGCGCCTTTGTCATCGTCAATTCCGCCCGGATCACGCCGGAACGATTCGAGCAGGAATTGTTCGGAGAAGAATCCGGAGGCAAATTGGTGCGTCCCGGTCTATTGGAATTGGCCGATGGCGGAACATTGTATCTGGACGAAGTGGCCGATATGCCGCTTTCCACCCAGGCGAGGATCCTGCGGGTTTTAACCGAACAGAGCTTTGTCAGGGTTGGCGGGGCCAGGCAAATCGGAGTCGATGTGCGCGTAGTTTCGTCGACCTCGCGCGATCTTCAATCCGAGATGGAGCATAAAAACTTCCGCGAGGATCTGTTTTACCGGCTGAATGTTGTCCCCATTACAATTCCGTCGCTGGCCGAGCGGCGCGACGACATTCCAGCGCTGGCAGAACATTTCTTTACCAGATATGCGGCAGAACAAGGGATTGTTGCGCCCGATTTGACTGAAGAATCCATGGCTGCGTTGCAGGCCTATGATTGGCCGGGCAATGTCCGGCAATTGCGCAATGTCGTGGAACGTACGGTAATCCTGACCCCGCGAGAAAGACTGGATGCGGTTGAACCCGATATGTTGCCAAGTGAGGTTGTCGGAGGAAAGCTGGGTGGACCTTCCGGTATTTCGGCGTTGATGGGAATCCCGCTGCGGGAGGCCCGGGAGAGCTTCGAGCGGGAATATCTTAGTATTCAGATACGCCGTTTTTCGGGCAATATCTCGAAAACGGCCAGCTTTATCGGGATGGAAAGATCTGCATTGCACCGAAAACTGAAATTGCTTGGGATGGGCGAGCGTAATGCTGAAGAACGCAAAGGCTAATTCCAAATAATCGCACCGCAACCAATTAAATTTGCGTGTTTTCTACGACTCTGGCATAATGCTGCGAAACTATCGGACAACTACTTCGTTAAAGAAGTAGATGGACCAGATCGCGGACCGCTTAAGCGGGCGCCAAAAAGAAGGCGACAGACAATGTCAGAAGGACGTACTCTAACCGCTCGGCCGAAGCCGAAGCCGGTGCCTGTTTCAAAGGCGGTCGAACCCGATAAAAAGGGTAAGCAAGCGAGCCTTCAGGATGTGTTCCTGAATATGCTCCGCAAGAATAAGACCCCGGTCACAATGTTTCTTGTCAAAGGCGTCAAACTGCAGGGCATCATCACCTGGTTCGACAATTTCTCAATTCTGCTGCGCCGCGATGGAGAATCGCAACTGGTGTATAAGCACGCCGTCTCCACGCTGATGCCGGGGCAACCCATCGATGTGAAACAGTTCTCGAGCGCAGATAATCAACGCAAGCAGCGCCTGTTGCAGGATGTTTTCCTCTCCCGCGTTAGCGAGGCGGAGGCGCAGGTTACCATGTTCCTGGTCAATGGCGTGATGTTGCAGGGCAGGATTGCGGCTTATGATTTATTTTGCATGTTGCTGGAGCGGGATGGTTTCGTCCAGCTTGCCTATAAACATGCCGTGTCGACCATTCAGCCTACGACTCCAGTCGATTTGTCGGGCGAATGGGAAGGTGAAGAAGACTGAGCTTCGATGATGATTTGCTAGGTGAGGTCTCGCGCGGTGCGCGGGCTATCGTCATATGTCCCGATATCCGCGGGGCCAAGCACGATCTCGATGCAGGTTCGCGGCTGGAAGAAGCGTGCGGGCTCGCATTGGCGATTGGCATTAAAGTGGCTGAGGCAGTTGTACTGCCGGTACGCGACGTAAAGCCAAATAC
>JBBKWK010000288.1:0-6736 GCA_037968915.1 Pontixanthobacter sp. | reverse complement strand
GAATTGAGTCCCTCACGCTTGGTAGCCTCGAAGCCTTCGCGCACGTCCTTCTCGTCATAGGCGAGCCGCATGCCCTTGCCGCCGCCGCCAGCGCTGGCCTTCATCATCACCGGATAGCCAATTTCCGCAGAAATCCGCACGGCATGCTCGGTGTCATCAATCTCGCCGACAAAGCCGGGGACCACGTTAACGCCCGCTTTCATGGCGAGTTTCTTGGATTCGATCTTGTCGCCCATCGCGGCGATTGCATTGACCGGCGGGCCGATAAATTCGATGCCTTCCTTGGCCAAGGCCTCGGCAAAACTAGTCCGCTCGGACAGGAAGCCGTAGCCCGGGTGGACCGCCTCGGCCCCCGTCTGCTTGCAGGCGGCGATGATCTTTTCGGGGATCAGATAACTTTCCGACGCCGCAGAAGGCCCGATATGCACCGCCTCATCGGCCATCTGCACAAATGGCGCGCGCGCATCCGCATCGGAATAGACCGCCACGGTAGCAATACCCATCCGGCGCGCGGTCTTGATGACACGGCAAGCAATTTCACCGCGATTGGCGATCAGAATTTTTTTGAACATGTTACCTCGAAACCATATTGTTGATCGGGCGCTTCCGAAGGCGGAAACAGGAATTGGAGCGCGGATGGTGTCACCGCGTGATAAATCGTAGCGTGGGTGCCAGACTGAGGGGA
Organism: Pontixanthobacter sp.; assembly: GCA_037968915.1. Lineage (GTDB taxonomy): Bacteria > Pseudomonadota > Alphaproteobacteria > Sphingomonadales > Sphingomonadaceae > Allopontixanthobacter. The sequence continues at coordinate 6,051 of JBBKWK010000288.1, read as the reverse complement.
ATGGCAGACTGGCAGTTCTTCAGACAAGGTCGCCAGAAATCGCTCAATAATTTTCGCAAACTCCTCGCCCTCATCTTCGGTCGCAAAAAAGATCGGGGCCGCATCCGTGCCGTCAGTCAGTCCAATTGCCGCTATGGAAGTCAGTTTTTCGTCGTCCCACCACAGACTTGGCGAGATTGCCGCATAGCGTGTAAACGCAGCTGGGTCGCGAAGCCAGGTTTCAGCAACAAACAGACCTGCGAGTGATTCCCCCATCAGCCCGCTTTCACCAGTGGTGCGATAATTGCTTTCAACGAAAGGCTTCACTTCGCCGCTAAGGAACTTTCGAAATTTGGCAGACTGCCCCGCCGATGGAAATTTTGCCAAAATTTCGGAATTTGTAGCCGGACCAGTCAGCTCCGCGCGGCGATCTTCTGAATTTACGCCGACAACGATTACCTCTCGCGAGCGTCCCCAAAGTGAATTCAGTCGCGTGGTCCCTGCCACATGGATCAGATCTTGGTCGACGCCGCCATCAAGCACGTAGAGCACCGGATAATCCTGATGTGAATCGGCGTATCCTTCGGGAAGAATCACGTTGATAATGCGGTCCGTTCCCATCACTTGAGATCGAACGGTAATACTCTGTCCAAGCACGATATTTTCAGATTTTTCGACAAATTCCGCAGGCGATTGCGCGGCCGCGACGGTGGCCGAAACGGCAAATATGCCAAGGAGCATTTTTCGGAACATCAGTTTTCCGTTTCTACGTATTCGGTAAGTTGCTGTGTGCGCTCGAATGTCAATTTGGTCTTGCAACTCGAATAGATTAGCGGCCAAATTGATCCACCACGATATCGATCGGCTTCCGCTTCACAGTGCGAATCGCGAAAATTTATCCAGGCTCGCTGCGCTTCCAGTAGTTTCGCAAAGTATCCTGCTTCCCTGCCATTGTCCCGCGCCCAACTGTCATTACCCTTCGCGCGCGCTGATGCGACAACCCAAGCCTCATTCAGCTGCGCGTCGGCAGCCTTGTAGTCCTCAAACGAACAATAGTTCATATCCATCTGCGTCATCGCATTTTCGCAATCGATCGCAGGCTCGGCGCCCATCAGAAGCAACGGTAGCAAGCCAATCATATCTCGGACCTTTTCCGCTGCGCTGCATAGCTGATCAACGCATCCGCGTAATAATGCGCGCCGCGCCGGTCTCCCTCACCCTTGAGCAGCGTTTCCATCGCGGCAGCAAGCAAGGAAATATTGGAGTGCAGCAAACGGCCCAGCGGCGCAACATAGACCCCGATGGTGAACAGAATCGCGCCTGTTTCAGGTAGGCGGCGCAGGGTCTGGCGTTCGCTGCGGACAAACAGCGTTTCACCGGCATTGTCAGCAGTAACCGAACCGAACGCAATTTCGGACGGCTGGTTGGCGATCCAGCGCAGGTTGTCAGTGGGCGCGATGAACCAATTGCACCGACCGAATATCTTACCCGGCTTCAGCTTGGCCATGAAATGGTCGACCCCGCTCGCCAATTGCTCGGCATAGCCTTGGATCGGGGCATGCATCGCAGCGAGCGGAAGGCCCATCTTTTCCTTCGGGTGCCAGTCAGTGGGAAAGGCAACCGCTGCGCCGACCAGACGATAGAATGCCTCGCCCTCGCGGCTGGCTAGCAGGCACATATCCTCGTGCTGCGCCGCTGCAGCTTCTGGCAGAGCACCGGCTAGCCCAAGCATTTGTGCCAATTCGCGGCCCGGTGCATCGGCCTCGGGCGAAAGCTGGATGCCTTCAGGAAACGTGGCGAAACCAGCCGCACGCGCGGCCAGATCCGGCCCTGACTGCAACCATTCATCTTCGGCTAGGCTAACCAGCCCCATTTTTAGCTGGCCGCCACCACGTGCGCTAGGAAGCAGTTCGTTGACGGAAAACCCGAGGGCCATATCGCTAGCGCTTCATCCGCCAAAGACCGAGGTATGCAAGCCCAGAAGCCAAGAAGCTCAGCAGTGCGAAGCCGCCGTAATATGCGCCATACTCGGAGCAAAAATCACGATCCCAGCCACATGTCTCCCGCGGCTCGGCCTGAAATGACAATGCCCCAAAAGCTACGGTAGCCAATAATCCGGCCAAAATCACACTGACCAGAATTACCCGATAGATCACTCCGCCGGTTCCGCCACCTTGTGCGCCTGCTTCTGGCCCCTCAGCGGCTCCTCGCCCTGAAGCGCAGCCAGCCCGAGCCGTTGGAACAAGGCCGCATCGCTATCATCGCCCGCATTGGGCGCAGTCAGCAACTTGTCACCGGTGAAGATCGAGTTGGCGCCCGCCATAAAGCACAACGCCTGAGTACTATCCGACATACTCTCGCGCCCGGCAGACAGCCGCACCATGCTGAGCGGCATCGTGATGCGTGCGACGGCCACGGTGCGGACAAATTCGATATCATCGATCTTGGCCATTGGCGTATCGGCGAGCATATCGCCCAGAACAGTGCCCTTTACTGGCACCAACGCATTGACCGGCACGCTTTCTGGATGTTGCTCCAGCGTCGCCAGCGTATGAATGAAGCCGACGCGGTCCTCGCGCGTTTCGCCCATGCCGACGATCCCGCCGCTGCAGACATTGATCCCCGAGTTCCGGACGTGATCAAGCGTCTCGATCCGCTCATCGAACTTGCGTGTGCTGATCACCCGCTCGTAATATTCCGGGCTGCTGTCGATATTGTGGTTGTAATAATCGAGGCCCGCTGCGGCCAACATATCGGCCTGTTTCGGCGTCAACATCCCCAGCGTCATGCAGGTTTCGAGCCCCATGCCGCGCACGCCCTTCACGATCTCGACAATCGCAGGCATGTCGCGGTCTTTCGGATTGCGCCACGCGGCACCCATGCAGAACCGCTGGCTGCCATGATCCTTGGCCTGCGCGGCAGACTGCAACACCGCCTGCACATCCATCAATTTGGTCGCCTCAACCCCGCTGTCGGCATGGACTGATTGGCTGCAATAACCGCAATCCTCCGGACAGCCGCCGGTCTTGATCGACAGCAAGGTGCACAGCTGCACCTGATCCGGAGGATGGCTTTCGCGGTGGAATGTCGCCGCGCGAAACAACAGTTCGGTGAACGGCATATCGAACAAGGTCGCGATCTCATTGCGGGTCCAGTCAGTGCGGATTTCGGTCATAATCAGATTTTGTCCAAGGCCTGCGCCATATCGGCAATGATGTCGTCAATATGCTCGATCCCAACGGATACGCGGACCACATCTGGCCCGGCTCCGGCGGCCTTCAGGCCCACTTCGTCAAGTTGGCCGTGGGTGGTCGATGCAGGGTGGATGATCAGCGAACGGGTGTCGCCGATATTGGCGAGGTGGCTGAACAGTTCGACACCTGAAACCAGCTTCACGCCCGCGTCATATCCGCCCTTGAGGCCGAAGGTGAACACCGCACCGCCCTTTCCGCCCAAGTACTTCTGCGCCAGCGCATTGTAGGGGCTGGCGGTCATTCCGGCGTAGGAAACCCACTCGATCTTGCCATGCGCATCCAGCCAATTGGCCAGCGCCAGCCCGTTTTCACAATGCCGCTCCATCCGCAGCGCCAGCGTTTCCATTCCGGTCAGCGTCAGGAACGCATTCATCGGCGCCATCGCCGGGCCAAGATCGCGCAGCGCCAAAACGCGGCAAGCAATGATGAAAGCTATCTCGCCTACAGCCTCGATAAACACCGCGCCATGATAGGAATCGTTGGGTGCCGTCATGGTCGGGAATTTGTCCGACGCGGCCCAGTCGAACTTGCCGGAATCGATGATCACGCCGCCCACTGAATTGCCGTGACCGTTGAGGAATTTAGTGGTCGATTCCACCACGATATCGGCGCCATGCTCAATCGGTCGGCACAGCGCCGGACTGGCCATGGTGTTGTCCACCACCAGCGGAATTCCCGCGTCATGCGCGATCTTCGCTATCGCGGCAATATCCTGAACCACGCCGCCCGGATTGGCTAGGCTCTCGATGAACACTGCCCGCGTCTTGTCAGTGATCGCTGCGGCGACATTGGCCTTATCATCCGCATCAACAAAAGTCGTGTGCCAGCCCATCTTCTTAAAGCTGTGCCCAAGCTGGTTGAGTGATCCGCCATACAGCTTCTTCGCCGCAACAATTTCGCAGCCCGGCTCCATCAGCGTGTGAAATACGATCATCTGCGCCGCATGACCCGATGCCACCGCCAGCGCGCCCACACCGCCATGCATCGCGGCAATCTTGCCTTCCAGCACAGCATTTGTGGGGTTCATGATCCGGGTGTAGATGTTCCCGAATTCCTGCAGATTGAACAGCCGCGAGGCATGGTCGACATCGTCAAACACATAGGATGCGGTCTGGTAAATCGGCGTGATCCGCGCGTTGGTGGTAGGATCAGGTTCGCAGCCCGCGTGGACGGCTTGGGTTTCGATTTTCTGGGTCATTCCGCTGCCTCTAAATCTTCGCCAACCGGCGGCATGTTGTGTCCCAGCAAACGCAGCATATCTGCACCAGCCTCGACCACATTGGTGCCGGGACCGTAGATGCCCTGCACCCCGGCGTCGCGCAGGAAATCATAATCCTGCGGCGGGATTACGCCGCCTGCGACGACCTTGATATCGGCGCGGCCGGCTTCCTTGAGCAGTCCTATCAGTTCAGGGATCAGCGTCTTGTGACCCGCCGCAAGCGAGCTTGCGCCAATTGCATCGACGTTCTTTTCTATCGCCATCGCAACCGTTTCCTGCGGGGTCTGGAACAAAGGACCAGAAACCACTTCAAAGCCCATGTCGGCAAAGGCGCTGGCGATCACATTGGCGCCGCGATCGTGACCATCCTGGCCCATTTTCGCGACCATGATCTTCGGCTTGCGGCCGAGGCGGCGCTCAACGGCATTCACTCCGTCCAAAACCTGCGCCCAGCGTTGGTCGAATTCGTAAGCGGTCTTGTACACGCCCGTCACCGGGATGGGCACGGTGTTATATCGGCCAAACACTTCTTCCATCGCCGTGGAAGTCTCTCCAAGTGTGGCGCGTTGCCGCGCCGCATCAACCGCTAGCGCGAGCAAATTGCCGTCAGCCGCCGCTCCCGCCGTCAAAGCCTTCAGCGCTGCCTGACAGGCGGCCTCATTACGGCCTGCACGGTTCTTCTCGAGCCGGGCAATCTGGCCCTTGCGAACCGCGTGATTATCGATGTCTAGCGTGTCGAGATGATCTTCTTTCTCGAGGCGGTATTTGTTGACCCCGACGATTACATCTTCGCCCTTGTCGACGCGGGTCTGCTTTGCCGCCGCCGCTTCCTCGATGCGCTGTTTGGGCATCCCGCTGGCGACCGCCTTGGTCATGCCGCCGAGAGTATCGACTTCGGCCATCAGCCTTTCGGCTTCCTCAACCAGCTTGTCGGTCAGCGCCTCGATATAATAGCTGCCGCCGAGCGGATCGACGACATTGGTGATGCCGGTTTCTTCCTGCAGGACAAGCTGCGTATTGCGCGCAATGCGAGCGCTGAAATCGGTGGGCAGCGCGATGGCCTCGTCCAGCGCATTGGTGTGGAGCGACTGGGTGCCGCCCAGCGTCGCCGCCATCGCTTCCACGGGGGTGCGGATGACGTTGTTATACGGGTCCTGTTCTTGCAGCGACACGCCGGAAGTCTGGCAATGCGTGCGCAGCATCTTGGAGCGCTCTGACTGTGCGCCAAGATCGTCCATTACCTTGTACCACAGCGTCCGCGCGGCGCGCAGTTTGGCGATTTCCATGAAGAAATTCATGCCGATGCCGAAAAAGAACGACAACCGTCCGGCGAAGGCGTCAATATCCATCCCCGCCTCCATCGCGCGGGTGACATATTCCTTGCCGTCGGCGATGGTGAAGGCGAGTTCCTGCACCGCCGTCGCCCCGGCTTCATGCATGTGATAGCCGCTGATCGAGATGGAGTTGAACTGCGGCATATTGGCCGAAGTGTAGGCGATAATGTCCGACACAATCCGCATGCTCGGCGCAGGCGGATAGATGTAGGTGTTGCGGACCATGAATTCCTTGAGAATGTCGTTCTGGATCGTGCCCGAAAGC
>JBBKWK010000287.1:0-6988 GCA_037968915.1 Pontixanthobacter sp. | reverse complement strand
CCAGGTCTATATCACTGTCAACGTCCACATCTGCACCGAAATCACCCAACCCGACCAGCTGGATAATTGTCAGCAAGGCGAGCAGCACCAATGCTACCGCAAAAGGCAGATTGTGGTCTGCAAACAAGTTCATAGCCGGCCCCCTGTGTTAGCAACTTCGCCTGTTTATGCTAGCCGATCCAGCCGGACCGGGACAGGACAATCGGAGGAATATGGACCGATTTCGAACGAATTGTCCGGCGGGAGTTGGTACTCGCTCTTCGGCGCCTCATTCCGCTGCGAATTTGGCCTGGAATTCTTCTTTCAGTTTGCGCTTATAGAGTTTGCCATTGGCTTCACGGGGCAATTCGGCGCGGAAATCGAACAGGCGGGGTAGTTTCATTTTGGCCAGTTTGTTCGCCAGGAATTCGCGCAATTCCGCGGCCAGAGCTTCGTCGGTATCGGGCCCCGCATTGGCCATATCCACCGGCTGGACCACCGCCACCACGCATTCGCCCATTTCCGCGTCAGGTGCGCCGATCACGGCGGCGTCCATGACCTTGGGATGGCCAAGCAGCAGGTTCTCGATTTCCTGCGGGTAGATATTCACCCCGCCCGAAATGATCATATTGCTGCGCCGGTCGGTCAGATAGAGAAAACCCTCCTCGTCCAGCCGGCCAATATCCCCCAGCGTGGTCCAGCCGCGGGGGTGAGTGGCCTCGGAGGTTTTGGCGTCATCCTTGTGATAGGCGAAGGGATGCGGGCTCTCGAAGTAGATCACGCCTTCCTCCCCCGCCGCAACTTCTGCGCCCTGATTGTCCTGAGCATCGCCGCAAATATGGACCGTGCCGAGGATGGCGCGCCCGACGGTGCCGGGATGTGCCAGCCATTCCTCTGCGCCGACCATGGTCATCCCGTTGCCCTCGCTGCCTGCGTAATATTCCCAGATGATCGGCCCCCACCAATCGAGCATGGCGTGCTTGACCGCCGCCGGACAAGGCGCGGCGGCATGGATGGCGTGGCTGTGCGATGACAGATCGTAGCGGGTCCGAACATCCTCCGGCAGCTTGAGCAGCCGCACGAAATGGGTTGGCACCCATTGGCTTTCGGTAATGCGGAATTTCTCGATAGCCGCCAGCGCGCCCTCGGGATCGAATTTTTCCATCACCACCACCGTGCCGCCCAACCGGTGAACCGTCGTGCTCCAGCCAAGAGGGGCGGCGTGATAAAGCGGGGCGGGCGAAAGGTATATGCTGCTGCCATCGGCGGGAAACTGGAAACCGTGCACTGCCAGCATCATCAGCGGCGTTCCCGCCTCGACCGCGGGATCGGCGGGCGGCGCGGGAACAATGCCTTTTGGTCTGCCGGTGGTTCCCGAGCTGTACAGCATCAGCCGCCCGGCTGATTGGTCCGCAATCGGCGTGGAGGGGCAAGCCGATAGCATTTCTTCTGCAGAACTCTTGCCGCCCCCGCCGGATTTGGCGCCATAGGTCAGCAGCGGCAGGCTCATGCCTAGTTCCTGCATTTGGCGGACCAATGGGCTGAACAGCTGACTGGTGACCAGCAATCGCGCGTCGCTGTCATCGAGGATATAGGCCACTTCGCTGGCGGTAAGATGCGTGGAGACCGGCACCAAGATGATCCCCGACCGCTGGGCGGCCCAATATATCTCGTAATAGCGGGGCGAATTCTCCATCAGAACGGCGATCGCATCGCCTGCCGCCAGTCCCTGCGCACGCAGCCAGTGCGCGATCCGGTTGGCCGCCTCGTCCATAGCGCGGTACGTTATTGTCTCCCCGCTGCCCGCCATGATCACTGCCGGATGATCGGGCTGGGTTTGCGCGTGCTGTATCGGATGCATGTCTTTCCTCTTCCGCCTAGCAGACTAGCCGGACTGAGCATGGCGACAAGGGAAAACGAAGACGGTGGCATCCCGCCGAACCAGACAAAGAAAAAGGCGGCAGGATTGCTCCTACCGCCTCTACTCAAGACACCCTCTCCGATGTCTAACTGAAACTGGTCTGTTTAACTTGAGTGCGCCTCTGCAAGCAGAGGGCACATCATGTCAATTGTTACTCGGGACCGCCCTGGCCGCCGTCATCCATCACCAGGGCAAAAGCCTGCTGCGCTTCGGATTCGACCATGTAGGGAATTGGGTTCACGGCAACACCGTCCATGCGGACTTCGTAATGCAGATGCGGGCCGGTGGAACGGCCGGTCGAACCGACATACCCGATGATATCGCCCTTGTTCACGCGCTGTCCGGCGGCAACTGCCAGGCGGGACATATGGGCATAGCGGGTTTCAAGATCCGCTCCATGCTGAAGCGCAATATACAGGCCGTAGCTGCTGAAGCGGTCAGCGCGGGATACCACACCATCGGCGGTGGCATAGATCGGCGTACCGGTTGGTGCGGCTAGATCGACACCCTTGTGATTGCGGCGTCCGCCGATCACCGGATGTTCACGCATGCCGTAATTGCTGGTCATCTTGGCAGAGGCGAGCGGCATAATTGAAGGAATTGCAACTGTCGTCGTCGGAGCCGGGGCGGAGGCAGCGTTGCCGTCGAGCGATCCCCAGCTGGCGAACAGATTGCGGAATTGATCATCACCGCCGCTGATCGGGGAGGTGCGGGCATCGCGTGCTGCGGCAGTAATATCGGCCGATGCTGCGCTGCTGTTGGCGAAGGCGGGATACGCGCCCATAGTCAAAATGCCGAAGGCGACTGCAACCATTGCTGCAATCCGGCTTTGCTTGAAAATTGCGACCACGAATTCGTCCTTTACTGCGATGTCTTGAAGCACCGCTGAGACCCCGTTTCACAATCAATCGACCGGTTGCCGACCGTCGCGAAACTTTATTTGAAACTTTGCGGAACCGTTCCGCCGTTTCGTTGTTATGGACTTATCCGCGAATTTCTTAACGGCGCAATACCGTTGTAGAAGTCTCGCGACAAACCGGCTGCGAGACGCGCCGAGTCGTTGAATGGGGGCTTTATCGTCCCTTTGAAATGCTCCGACACCAAGGATTTCCAGCGTTTTTGAGGCACATCGCCTGATCGTATGCACAGTGCGACAAAGTGTTTGGTGCCGATTCTTACGTGGCGGATTTCATCGTCAAGTATGCGACTCAGGATTTTGACGCCATTACGGTCTCCCCCATTGGCATGATCGGGCGATTGCACCTTGCTGATCATTGCCGGAGTTACATCCAGACCGCGCGCCTCCAGGACCATCGGTACAATTGCCAGCCGGGCCAAGACGTCATGGCTGGTTTGCGCCGCGGCCTCCCACAATCCCGAATGCGCAGGCAGCGCGCCATAATGACTGCCCATGTTGCGCAATTTACGGTCGAGCAGCGCGAAATGCATTGCCTCGTCCGCGGCGACTGACAGGAAGTCGGAGACAAACTCGCGCTCCATCTGCGCGCCAAAACGCCCCGCCATATCCAGCGCAAGGTCGATCGCGACGAATTCGATATGCGCCAGCGCGTGCCAAAGGGCGATCCGGCCATGTTTCGAACCGCCGCCGCGCCGGGGCATTTTGGCAGGATGCAGCAACTCGGGCTGACCCGGCCAGGCGGGCTGATCGGGCAGATTGACGTCAAAGGTGAAGCCCAGCTTCCCCTGACGCCACGCCCGTGCGACATTGCGGGTCGCCATCGCCTTGGCGCGCGGTTCCGGCGTCAACAATACCGCGCGAATCGCCGATGCGACCGAGGGCAGAGGGCCAATAGTCATCGCGGCAGTCTTCAAAGTGCCTTGGCTGCCTCAAGCACTTCGGCAGCATGGCCCTTCACTTTGACCTTGTTCCAGACCTGCGCGATCTTGCCCGTTGGCCCCACCAGATAGGTTGTGCGGACCATCCCCAGATAGGTTTTCCCGTACATCTGCTTCTCGGTCCAGATCCCCAATGCATCGGAAAGACCGCCAGATTCGGCATCGGTCGCCAGCGGCACGGTCAAACCGTGCTTGGCGATAAAATTAAGGTGCTTCTTGGGCGAATCCTTGCTGATCCCGAGGATAGTTGCCCCCGCTGCGGCGAAGTCATTCTTCATCGCGGAGAAGTCCTTCGCTTCAGTGGTGCAGCCCGGCGTATTGTCCTTGGGATAGAAGAACAGCACCACTTTTTGGCCCGCAAAGTCGGAAATCCGCACAGTTCCGCCCTCAGGCGTTTCCAGCGCGATATCGGGAAATGCGTCTCCGGCGGTCATATTGCTCATTAAGTCGTCTCCAAATCTGTATCGAGAATTACTTTCCAGCTTTGTGCCACACTTTGCCGCGCCAGGCCGAATTGATGCAACAGACTTGTCCCGCTGTCACAGCCGCAAGCTTGCGCCAGTACCTTGGTGGCAGCAGGCGCGGGCAGCTGCAGGCCGGGTGCAAGCAGCCGTGAGGCCACCAGCATCCGGATCATCAGATCATGCGCACCGGCCAATTCCTCAGGCAGCAGGTTCCCGGCGATCAATTGCCTTATGGCTTCACCCAGATTGGGATGAAACGCAGTCTGTTCACGCAATTGCAGATAATGAATCAGAAATTCCAGATCGACGAGGCCGCCGCGCAGCAGCTTGGCATCAAGCGGCCCCTGCGGCGGCTTGTGTGCGGCCATGTCTGCACGCATCGCCAACAGGCTTTCGCGCAAATTCGCACTGTCGCGGGGCGCGGTCAGCACATCGGCGATCAGGCCTTCCAGCTCTTGGCGAGTAGCAGGTGAGCCGCACAGCACCCGCGCCCTGGTCAGCGCCATATGCTCCCAAGTCCACGCGCTCTCGTGCTGATAGCGCGCGAAGCTGTCGAAACTTGCTGCCAGCGGTCCCTGTGTCCCTTGCGGCCGCAGCCGCGTATCGACTTCGTATAACGCGCCCTCAGCCGTGGGCACGCTAAGCGCGCCGCTAACCCGGCTCGCCAGCCGGTTGAAATAAAGCGTCGCACCCAATGGCCTGCCGCCCTCGATTCCAGCGCAATCGGATTCTCCCTCATGCGTACCGCTGAACAGATAAATAATGTCGAGATCGGAGGCATGGGTCAGCACCCCGCCGCCCAGTCGTCCAAGGCCAAGCACCACCAATTCGCTTTGGGGTACACGGCCATGCACCTGCGCAAACTCGGTACTTGCGGCCTCGACCGCCACCGCAATCGCCGCTTCCGCCAAGCGCGAAAGTGCGGCGCCGATTTCCAGCGGATCATGCGCCGCATCGATTAATTGTACGCCAAGAGCAAAGCGTTTCTCGCCAGTGACGACCCTGATCCGGCCCAAAAGCTGCTCGTAATCCTGATATTCGTCAGCCGGGCGCATCGCGCTGGCCAATTCCGCCACTTCTCCGGGCAGATCAAGCGCGCTGCGGTCGATCAATGTATCGAGCAATTCCGGGCGGCGACCGAGCAGGCCGGCCAGCGGCGGCGCAAGGGTAAGAATATTAACCAGCTGATCGAGCAGCGCCGGGCGCGCCTCGAGCAGGCGGAATAGGTTGATCGCACTGGTTGCGCCCGCCAGCAAAGCCTCCCACCGCAGGATCGCGCGGTCGGGATCGGGCGCTTCGGATAATGCTTCGAGCAGGTCGGGCAACAATGCCTCGAAAGCAGCGCACGCCGCCGGGCTGCGCAGGGTGCGGAACTTGCCATCCGTCCATGCCGCAACCCGCATCGCCAGCGTTTCCGGATCGGCAAAGCCCAGCTGGGCCAAGCGATCAGGCAGGCCGCCCGAGGTTGCTCCGGCTACTTGCACCGACCGGTTTTCAACGTCGATCAACCGGTCGAACCGCTGTCCGACCGCCTCTGTCAGTTCGTTGACCTCAGCAACCAAAGCCGCGCCGTCCGCCAATCCTTCCAGCCGCGCCACATTGTCCAACGCATCACCGGTGGGCAGCGCGTGGGTCTGCTGGTCGTCAACCATTTGCAATCGGTGTTCCAGCGTCCGCAAGCGGTCATAAGCGGACCCGACCACGGAGGCATCTTCTGCCGAAATCAGTCCCGCCGCCGCCAAAGCATCCAACGCGGGCCGCGTGCTCCGCTGGCGCAGCGAAGGATTGCGTCCGCCGTGGATCAGCTGATGCGTTTGGGCAAAGAACTCCACCTCGCGAATGCCGCCGCGCCCGTGTTTCAGATTAAAGCCCGGACCCGGCACCTTCGGGCCGCTATAATTGTCCCTGATCCGCGCGGTCAGCCGCCCGATTTCCTCGATCGCTCCAAAATCCAGGCTGCGGCGCCAGACAAAGGGCCGGATTGCGCCGAGAAATTCCTCGCCTGCCGCAATATCGCCGCTGCAGGCCCGCGCACGTATGAATGCCGCCCGCTCCCACGTCAGGGCGGAGGATTCGTAATGCGACAGCGCCGCGCCCAGTGAAATTGCCAGCGGGCTGACCTCGGACGCCGGGCGCAGCCGCAAATCGACCCTGAAAACATAACCCTCGGCGGTATTCTCGGCCAGAATCTCCACGATGTCGCGGGCATAGCGCTGTGCGGCTTCTCCCGGCTCATCTCGCTCGCGGCGCGGCAGGGTTTCGGGATCGAACAGCAGGATCGGATCGATATCGGAACTGTAATTAAGCTCCTGCGCGCCGTGTTTGCCCAGCGCCAGTGCAATCATTCCGGCAGGCTGCGCATCCGGTACGCGCCGGGCAATTGCCGCCCCGATGGCCCCGTCCAGCGCCCGATCGGCCAGATCCGACAATTCCTGCATCACCCGGCCAACCGGGAACTCGCCCGCCAGATCGCCAATCGCCAGCGTCACCGCAAAGGCCAGCCGCTCGCGCCGCAACGCCACTCTGACGTCGCCAATATTCGCGCCCGCCTGCCTCGCCCAGGCCAACGCATCCTCCCCGCGCCCTTCTGCCAGCAGCTCCGCCAGTTCGGGTATATGTTCCAGCCCGCGCGCAAGAAATGGCGCATGGTCGCGGGCGCGCTTCAGAGCATTTGGCCAATCGGATTGCATAGACCCGATCTCTGCCCGCCTGACAGGTTTGGCGCAAGGATGGAGCTTGCCGCGCGGGCTTAGCTTTGCAACATAGG
>JBBKWK010000286.1:0-4663 GCA_037968915.1 Pontixanthobacter sp. | reverse complement strand
AACAAGCCAAGCGACGGCGGACAATCGATGAAACAGATATCATGGCCCCGGTGACCTGTCAGCGCATCACGCAGCCGCGCGGTGCGATCTTCGACGCTGACTAATTCCACTTCGGCGCCGCTGAGGTCGACGGTCGCGGGCACCATATCGAGATTGGGGATATTGGTTGGCTGGATACAATCGGCGAGCGGCAGCTGATCAACTAATATGTCATAGGTAGAACGCTCACGAGAATTGACATCAATGCCCAGTCCGGTCGATGCATTCCCCTGAGGATCAAGGTCTAAAAGCAGCGTTTTCCAACCGGTCGCCGCCATCGCAGTGGCAATATTGATGGCGGTGGTGGTCTTACCAACCCCGCCCTTCTGATTTGCTATTGCGATAGTAATCATAATGTTACCCTTAGGTTCGGCCCAGTTTTCCGACGATTATGCCCGCATCTTTGTCCGTCAACGATTGTTCCACGTGGAACAGTTTTTTGCGCTTATTTGGAAGCGTATCCAATTCTTGCGCTGCTGAACGCCCTTTCGGCAACAACCACAGCGTTTCCCTTGTGGAAAATCGTGCGGACAAGGTGAGGATATCCTTCAATGGAGCAAATGCTCTGGCACAGATTACCGAGGCTGGCCTGCTTTCCACCAACTCCAACCTGCTGCCGATCACCTCACAATGACCGAGGGCGAATTCGGTCACAATCCGTTCGAGCCACTCGATGCGGCGCCTGCGCGATTCAACCAGCTTGATCTGCAAATTCGGCCGCATGATCGCAATGATCAGTCCGGGCAGCCCTGCCCCGGTTCCAAGATCGAGCCAAAGCCCGGTTTCACGTGGAACATGTTCAAGCAATTGCGCGCTATCGGCGATATGCCGCTGCCATACGATGTCGAGCGTCGATTTTGCGACCAGATTCTGCTGCTCATTCTCGTCCCTCAACAGGGCAATGAAGCGTTCAATCTTGGCCATCGCCGCCGCATCACAGTGTTGGGCAACATAGGCCTTGGCGCTCGTCTCGTCGGTAATCATGCCACTTGCCGTTCTCGCCGCCGGGCAAATACCAACACTGCAGACAAGGCCGCGGGGGTAATTCCCGCAACCCGGCCAGCAGAAGCCAAATTCTCCGGACGGGCAGCTGACAATCGTTCGGTCATTTCATTCGAAAGCCCTGGCACATCTCCATACGGAAAGTCCGAGCCGAGAAGGACAGCCTCACTGGCCCGCAATTCGCGCAGCTCGCTGTCCTGCCGCGCAAGATAAGGTGCATAGGCGGCATCTTCAGCAATCTCCTGCCCAACCTCGTCACTGGCATGCAAACCGTTCGGCAGCCATGGCGTAAGCGTCTCAAGCGAAATGCCACCGAAGCGCAGCCACTCGGTCATAGGTTTCGTCCCATTGTCCCGCCGAATTGGCAGGCCCGCGTCTTCAAGTCCGGCAGCCGATATTTTCTTCGCCAAGGCATCGCTCCACGCAGCACTATTTTTGCAGCGTCCATCGAACCAATTCTGCCGCTCTGCGCCTATGCAACCGGCTTCACCACCGAGCGGAGTAAGCCGGGTGGTCGCATTGTTTGCCCGAAGTCGAAGACGGTATTCAGCACGCGATGTCAGCATGCGATAGGGCTCCGTCACCCCATGCAGCGTAAGATCGTCGACCATGACCGCAATATAGGAATTCCCCCGGTCGAGCTTGGCAGGCTCTCGCCCTAGCACGGTGGCCGCTGCTTGCATTCCGGCGACCAGACCCTGCGCTGCGGCCTCTTCATAGCCGGTCGTGCCATTGATCTGACCAGCACAATAGAGGCCTGGCATATCAGACAGCTCCAATCCGCTGGTCAGGCAACGCGGATCAATATGGTCATATTCTACCGCATAGCCCGGCACTGCCATCTCTACGCGTTCAAGTCCCTCCATGCTGTGAAGCATATCAAGCTGAACATCGGTCGGCAGCGACGTACTGATCCCGTTGGGATAGACCAAATGAGTCGAAAGGCCCTCCGGCTCCAGAAACACCTGATGGCCGTCGCGGTCAGCAAAACGGTGAATCTTGTCTTCGATTGAGGGACAATATCGCGGCCCCTCGGCTCCGATCGCACCAGAAAACAACGGCGAGCGATCGAGATTGGCCCGGATGATTTCATGACTTCGCTCGTTAGTCCGAGTGATTGCACAAAACGTCTGAGGATTGATCCTTCGCCCTGTCATCGGCGACATGGTCCATGGTTCATCATCGGAAGGTTGCTCGGCCAACCTCGCCCAATCAATCGTGCGGCCATCAATGCGCGGCGGCGTACCGGTCTTGAGCCGCGCCATCGGCAGGTTAGCCTCGCGCATCTGCATAGCCAGCTTCTGCGCTGATGATTCACCAATGCGTCCGCCGACCAACCGTTCTTCGCCGCGAAACAGCGTCCCGCCAAGAAAGGTACCGGTGCACAGGATCACGGATTGCGCAGTCAGCTTGGTGCCATCGGCGAGAACCAGTCCGGAGACGCGGCCAGACTGAAACGACAATTCTGCCGCTTCACCGGCAATCAAATGGAGATCGCCCTGCTGCCGGATTTGAGCCTGGATCGACGCTTTGAACAACACCCGGTCGGCCTGGACGCGCGGGCCCCAAACCGCGCTCCCCTTCGAGCGGTTGAGCATGCGGTAATGAATCGCGGCGGCGTCTGCGGCGCGTCCGATCAAACCGTCAAGCGCATCAACCTCGCGCACAAGGTGGCCTTTGCCCAAGCCGCCAATTGCAGGGTTGCAGCTCATTGCGCCAATCGCATCGAGATCGAAGTTTACCAATCCGACACGCGCGCCCATGCGCGCCGCAACCGAAGCTGCCTCGACTCCGGCATGTCCGCCGCCGACAATCAGGATCTGGAATTCATGCATGATTGGCGGATAGTCTAGCCAACCCAGCGGGTCAAAGGGTCTCGCGACCAATCGCCCTATGTTTCACGTGAAACATCACTTCACAGTTCATTTGCCTATGCAAAAACGACTAAACAGAGCGTCCAGCATATCCTCCGTCGAACTGCGGCCAATAAGACGGTCAAATTCTGCCCGAGCGCGGCGGAGATGTTCCGCGATCAACAACAAGTCTTCTGCCGGGGCAATTGCAATTAAACTATCAAGAGCAGCGCTAATCAACAGGTGCTGACGTTCACTTAGCGCGGCTTGCCCCGACGCCGGGAGAGCACACTGCGCCGCAGTAATAAGGCGGCGGCGCAATTGATCCAGCCCCTGCCCGGTCTTCACCGAGATCCGAATATCCGGTGTTGATTTCCCAGATGCGCTATCAAGATCAACTTTGGCTTCGATTTCCCATGCACCAGCGGGCCCGCCCCCCTCGGGGCCGAGCCACAACACCAAATCTGCCAAATCAAGCGCACCTCGCGCCCGCTCGATACCGATCTGCTCGATTGCATCCTCGCTGCCGTCACGCAGGCCGGCAGTGTCGACGAAGGTGAACGGTATCCCGGCAATTGCGCAAGAACGCTGCAACACGTCGCGCGTTGTGCCTGCGGTAGGCGCAGTGATCGCCGCTTCATCTTCGACCAACGCATTGAAAAGCGTCGATTTTCCGATATTCGGAGGGCCGGCCAACACGACCCGGAAACCCTCCTTCAGCATTTTCGCTCTGGGCCGGGCCAACCAAGCCTCAATCGCAGACTGAAGCACTGCCAGTCCTTCCGCGAAGGATGGAGGCAGGTCAGCGGCATCTTCCTCATCGGAAAAGTCCAATACGGCCTCCACTTGCGCTGACAACGTCAGCACCAAGTCGCGCCAGTGCTCGACCTCTCTCGATAACCCGCCGCCAAGCATCGCCAGCGCCGAACGCCGCTGCAACTCGGTTTCAGCCTCCAACAGATCGGCCAAGCCCTCCGATTCGGCTAAATCGAGCTTGCCATTGGTAAATGCGCGCCGGGTAAATTCTCCGGCCTGCGCCCGGCGGAGGCCATCCATGCCTGCCAAGGCGCGCTCAACCGCCGAGATGACCGCCCGGCCGCCATGCAAATGTAGTTCGGCCGTGTCTTCACCCGTCGCATTGTTGGGTCCGGGCAGGAAAAGCACCATCGCCTGGTCCAGCACACCCCCATCACTTCCGCGAAGGTAGCGTGCCGCCGCGCGGCGCGGCTCAGGTAGTTTTCCCGACAATTGCTCCAGCGCTGAGCCTGCCAAAGGGCCGCTGACGCGGATCACCGCTATTCCGGCGGGCGGTGATCCGCTGGAAAGGGCAAAGATTGTATCCATATCAGAATGTCATTGCGCCCGGGAAATGCGGTCGCAAATGCAGCTTAATCACTCTTCTTGGTCGAACCTTTGCCCATCATCCCGCCGCTAGCCGCGTTGATGCTGCCCTCGACGAAATTCTGGAACAGTTTGAGCCCGACCTGACCCATCGGGGCCAATTGTTTGGCGTAATCCTGCAATTGTTCGGGGTTGCTGACCCCCTTCATCGCCTTGGTAATGGTATCAACATACATATCATTGGCTTTGCCAACGTCAGGCAGACCCATGAAACTCCGTGCTTCCTCGGGCGTGCATTCTATTTCTACATGGACCTTCATTGCGCTTCCTCCGTTGGGCTTTTTATAGTGTTTGCCCCGCCCTAGCCTGGGTGTTGACCCCAACTTGGGTTTGGTAAAGCCGACAAGCAAGCGTTAAGATGCTTTTGC
>JBBKWK010000285.1:0-6025 GCA_037968915.1 Pontixanthobacter sp. | reverse complement strand
ATTTTCAGGATCAAGGGTAAATGCCGCCAGTTCATGTGCATCTTATCGGTAAAGTAAGGCTTCGGCTGCTGCTTCATCAGCTCCGCCGCCCGGGCGACGTACCATTCGCCCATTTGTCCGAGCTGCTTCTCAGTTTGGTCGGAAACGAGCTGCGCCACCATGCTGTCGGGCGCTTCAAGTTTCATCCGGTCGACCATGTGCGGCACAACGGGCAGCTCGCCCAATGCCTCAATCTGCGAATGGCGGCCAAGAACACGCTCGACTAGCGTGGAGCCTGATCGCGGCATTCCGACGATAAAAATGGGTGTTGGCTGGCCTGCAATCGGGTCGGCCAACGAGGGAATCCGGTCGACGGTGATTTTGTCCAGGTAGAAATCAACCTGTTCGGGGACCAATCGCGTGCCTTCGGGTTCGACTAATCGGCGTACCACATTGCCGCGTGAAAAATGCGCGAAAGCTTGAGTATGGTTGCCACGCGCATGTTCGGCGATACCAAGCGCAAATTCCAGATTGCACAGGTGCTCCGGATCGTCCGCGCGATTCTGCACTGACCCGCGAATCGCCTCAAGGTCGCTATCATCAAGCACCTTCGCGTCAATGTCAGCCAGACTCCACCAGCCGCGTCCGTGGTCGGGCGCGGCCGCCAATGCGGAGCGATAGGCTGCGACAGCCCCGTCCTTGTGCCCCCCGAAACGCAGATTGTCCCCGTGGTTGACCCACGCCTCCGCCGAATTGGAATCGAGTCGGGTAATCGCGGCGCTAGCCTCGATCGCTCTGGCGAAATCACCCTGGTTGGCGGCAATCTTGGCCATCAATTCTTGCATGCGGACCGCGTCGGGCATGCGGCGCACCATCGGCTCAAGCACGGCGCGCGCATCGCGCAACCGGTCAACCATAGACAGCGCATTGATCAGCAGTGTCCGCGCCAACAGATAGCTTGGCGCCCGCGTCAATACCTCTTCTAGCAACGGGATGGCGCGTTCAGGAAGTCCCAGCGCGATTGCGGTTTCGGCAGATAGCGTGGCTGCGTTCAGATCGTCGGGGTGCTGCTGGAGATGTGTCGCTGCCAACCTGCTTGCTTCGCCGAACTCACGTTCGCCAATCAGCCTGACTGCTTCCAAGATCGCCGGGGTGTCTTTGCTTACGTCAATAGCGGCAATCTCTGCACGCTCGGCAAGTTCCTTTTGGCCGAGACGGCGATGTGCTGTCGCTGCTATGCGTAGCGCATCGGGATCGCGCGGGTTGCCGGTAAGAAAATGCTTGATTTCGGTCAATGCGTCGGACGGCGCGGAGGCCGCCAACGCGCGCAGCCGGAGGAGTTCCCTCGCCGAAGAACCACTGCGGACTGACTGGTCCTGCGCCATTTCAGGCGTACCCCAATATGGCGCGCAGCCCCGGCGCGGCGAAGTCGACCAGCTGCTTTTGGATATCGTTGAGTTCTTTGGGAAGCTCAGCCATCTTGCCAGTGAGGTTTGCTTGCGTAGTCCCGCTGCGATGGGGATCAGCACCGATCGCAACGCGTTCGCGCCAGTCAGTTGTGAGCTCGATTCCGCACGCATTTAGCAGACCCGCGAAATAGGTTTCGCCTGCTTCGCTATCCAGATCGCACAGCGCCGCAACCAGTTCCTCGTAACGGACAAGATGAATATCGGTGCCCAGCCAAGCGACTGCATTATGGGTGTAGGTGTCTGCCAGGCTCGGATTGGTGCGGTGAATACCGAAAATCACCATATTGATTAGGTCGGCGGGACTGATCGGTGCGCGTTTCAGTATATCAAGTTCGCCCGTGAATTCATTCGACAGCATGAATTTCGCCTTGGATATCACCCAGCTATAGGGATCGCGCACAAGGAGGATTTTGCGTGACTGGCTGGTGGTGATCGCCGAGATGTCTGAAAAAAACAGGTGGCCCCAGCTCACTTTCGGGGGCGGACTGTCGAAGGCGGCCAAGTGGTTCTTCAATGTCGCGTATTGGACGAAGTCCTGCTGGTATTGTTGTTCGACCGGGACAAACATCCGAATGATATTGCGCAGCAGGTGGCTACCCGACTTGGGCACCGAGTTGAGAAACAGGCTCTGGCAGAGCGGCGCCTGCTCGAATTCGCGATTGCGCTCATCCAGGTCGTCGGGCTTGAGATGGATCGTCTGCATTGCGGTTCCGGAAGTAAATGCTGCCCGACTATTGTGCAAGCAGGACAAGTAAAAGGGGCGGCGCTCTTACGAACGCCACCCCCATCTTCAGCCCTTGACCCGAACGGTTAAAATTTAGCCTTTGCGCGGATGAACGCACGGCGGCCGACCAGATCGTATTGAGAGACGAATGGCGTGGCACCAAAGGCCGTCGTGAGGCCAGAAACTTCCGGCGGATGCGTATCAAATATGTTGGACACGCCCGCTGTTATTTCGAAACGATCATCGATCTCCTGAGTCAGCGACACTCTGTGATAGAAGATCGCAGGCGTTGTGGGGCGTACGCAAGGCGCAACGCCATTATATGTTGAAACGACTTCAGCATCATCATTGCACAATTGGCCGAAGTCTTCGATATATTGGTCGACACTCGACGACTTGCCAATGATGTCGAGACCATAGAGCAAGGTAGTACCACCCTTTTCCCAACCGAAGTTGAGGTTGGCGGTGAATTTGGGATCACCAACTTCGCCGTTCAGATCGTCCGATCCAAACACGTCAAGAATGTTGTCCTTGGTCTGGTAGGTTGCCTGGCCGAGAAACGAGAGCGAGCCCAATTTGGCGAGATCCTGACGGATACGGAGCGTGAAATCGAGTCCGCGGTTGTTTTGCTCGTCGATATTTACAAAGCCGGTCCGGACATTCTTCACATTGTCCGGATTACCATCCTGACCGCGTTCGAACTGGTCGCACAGAGGGTCGTTCGGGAAATTCTCCGAATCGTAGCAGCCAAAGAGGATGTCATATGCTCCGAGACGGCGAATCTCACCGCGGACACGGATATCGAAATAGTCGACGGTCAGTGCAACATTCGTACCGGCACCAATCTGCGGCGTCAGGATTATACTCGCGGTAAAGGCGCGCGATTTCTCCGGATCTAGCCGACCGAGGCCTCCAGACGTGAAGACGTTTGCCTGGATACCAGTTCCGTCAAGAGTGAGCGGGATTCCATCAGCGACGCAATTGTCGAACACACGTTGCGTGATGACATTGTCCGCGAGATTTTGAACCAAATTGACGCAGGGGTCGATGCTGCTTTGACGGCTGGACGTAACCTGACCGGCAAGGAATTGCTCAAACAGCGCGGGCGCGCGGAACGATGTGCCGTAGGTGCCGCGAAGGCGAACCCAATCGTTGACCTGCCAATTGACCATACCCTTATAGGTCACATTGCCGTTGGATGTATCGGATACGCCGTCCGACGCCCGAATTGCTTTGACATTGGTAACGCGCGCCGCGCCCGAAAGGGTCAACTCTTGAAAGAATGGCTTGTTGGTGAGGATCGGAATTTCGAGCTCGCCGAACAATTCCTTGGTAATTTGTTTGCCCGTCGTACGCTTCGACGAGAAGGCGTTAGCGAAGGCATTGTCGACGATGTCATCGGGATTGTTCGGATCGCCGCCGGGGACCAATGCATTGGTGATATGGCCTGGCTGGTCGTCGATAAAATCTTCTCGAATTACGCCGCCTATGGCGAAACCGATATCGCCAGCACCCCACAGGTCGAACAGCCGACCGCTGGTCGAAGCCTCCACGAATTTCTGCGTGTAAAGCGTGTTGCCGGTTTCCCATTCGGAGAAATAGTCAGCTTCTGCCTGCGTGAAATCGCCCGCCATGATGCGCGGATCAACCCAATTGATCTGAAGGCATGGTTTCTGACTGATGGGGCTGACCAAGCCGGCGCAGCCATAACCATAGGCGCGATCGGTCTGTTGGGTGATCACGTCCTGCAACGTCTGCTGCAGGCGGTATTCGCCTTCGGATCGGCTGTATTGACCGTGAATATCAAAGCCAATCTTGTCGGTGATATTGCCCTTCGCGCCCAGCACGCCGCGGTAATAATCGACCGTGATTTCCTGGTCTGCCTGGTCCAGAATACCGGTCGGGCTCAGAAATGCCACCTCACCCGGAGCGGAGCCCCAGCCTGGGAACGGATCGTCAAGATCCCCCGGCGCGTATTGGCCGGTGTAGCCGAAATTGTAGAACTGACGTTGACCATCCACGTAGGTGTTGCGGCGGTTGAACAGACCCTCGCCGTATAGCTCGATGCTGTCGGTAAGTTCGAAAGAACCGTCCAGATAAGCGGTATAGCGGTTGGTTTGCGGGATAACCGACGATTTCTGCTCGAAGGGGTGATACTGATTGACCACGCCCTCGCTTAAAGGAGTGCGGCGGCCGACCGGGAACCAGCCCGGAGGCGCAGCGACGTCGAACGGGGCCACGGCAGGGCCGGCAGGAGCTACGAAATTGCCGAGATTGTTATCGTAGTCGAACTGGAAAAGAGTGAAGATATTGCTGGTCGGGGGCACGTTGTTAGCAAAATAGGCCCAGACGTGACCCCAGGCGGTGCCTCCGGTGCAGGCCAGTTCGCCCGTGCGCGGATCGACCAGGTCGATACGCTCATTGCCATCGGCCGTACTGAACAAATAGTCGTAATTGCAGCCGAGATAGTCGCGGTCCCGACGTTCGAGTTCGTTCTGGCGATAATATTCCCCGGCTAAGGTAATGTGGCCTCTGCCAAAGTCCTTGCCCCACGCAGCGCTAACCGAATATTCCTCGCCACCACTATCGAATGGGGTGTTGACAAAACCATCAAGAATGAGGCCGTCCGTGTCGGTTTTAGTGTAAATATTGACGACGCCGGCAATTGCGTCCGAACCATATACGGAGGACGCACCATCCTTGAGAATCTCGACGCGATCGACAAGCGAACTCGGAATAACGTTAAGGTCGAACGCGGTTACCGCGCCGCGAGTACCTGCCGGACCAGCGCGCCGACCATTCAGCAGCACCAGCGTACGTGACGCGCCAAGGCCGCGCAGCGAAACCGTCTGAACGCCCTGGCCGCCGTTCGAAATTGCATTGGACGAGATCGCCGAAGTGATCTGACTTGATCCATTCGCAATGGGCGAGTTCTGCACGATCTCGGCGGTGTCACTAGCGCCTAGACGCCGGGCGAGCTCGGGATCGATGATTTGAAGCGGTGACGAACTGGTCGTTTCGTTCCGGCGGATGCGCGAACCCGTGACGATAATCGGCTCACCGGTTGACGCCTGGGGTTGAGGCTCATCAAGGATGACGGGTTGTTCATCTTCAACCGTCGTATTGTCCTGCGCCATCAGGGGCGATGCAAGCGTTACTGCCAGAGCTGAAATGCCTGCGCTAGCAAGTAATCGGGAGGATCGGCGATTCAATGATGCGAAGCGGTTTTTCATGGCACTTCAAGCCCCGGTTTAGCCGAACAAGCCGGCGGACAAACACTAGCGCAACGAAGCTACGCCAACGACCCATATAGAAACTCCTGAAGTGAGGTTAGTGTAAGGTGATGCTGTGCCGCAAGTTAAAAATGCCAGAACTGCCTGATTGCAAACAGGGTTGTAACTAATTAGCAACAATGTTCGATTTATGCTTAAACGCCAATCAAACGGTATCCAACAGTGGCGTATAAACTCCGCATTTGACCAAATTCTGTGGTCAATTTCATTGATGTACCGAAGCCAATTAGTATTTATTGCCATCGCGATTCCCGGATTGCATAGATCGTATATGGCAAAGGTTTCGGCGCCGCGTTTAACTCGAAAATTGTAGCTCCATAGACTCACTGCAAGTCCTCAGACGTACGGTCGCTTTCAGTATCGACTTTAAAGAATTCGTCCGACCGATTTTGGGTTCAAAACTGCCATAAAATTGGATCAGCGCGTACGTCAGCAATTGGGTCGTAAGCGGACTGTCCGCTTTCATCTGAAAAGTACGGTTAGCTGACATTGCGCTCTTGGTGAAATGCACGAAACGTTTCAATGTCAGAAATTGGTTGGAAGGCGGACTTTACCGAAGC
>JBBKWK010000284.1:0-2606 GCA_037968915.1 Pontixanthobacter sp. | reverse complement strand
GTGCAGGGCATGCTCGATTTGATGGGCATTCCTTACACGCATTCGGGCCTCGCCACTTCGGTGGTCGCGATCGACAAGGAACTGACCAAGCTGGCGCTGGTCCCCCACGGCATTCCCATGCCCGGCGGGCGGATTGTCGCGAGTGAAGAGCTTTATGAAGCGGACCCGCTAGCGCGGCCATATGTGCTGAAGCCGGTTAACGAGGGATCGTCCGTCGGGGTGGCTATCGTCACGGATCAGAGCAATTGCGGCAATCCGATCCGCCGCGATGCCGAGGGGCCGTGGCAGAAATTCGACCATCTGCTGGCCGAACCGTTCATTCGCGGGTTGGAATTGACCACCGCTGTGATTGACAGCGCCGACGGACCGCGCGCGCTGGGTGTTACCGAACTGAAGCCCAAATCCGGATTTTACGATTTTGACGCCAAATATACTGACGGGATGACGGACCATGTCTACCCGGCAGAAATCCCTGACAACATCGCCGAACTATGCTGCAAATACGCACTTGATGCGCACCGCGTGTTGGGCTGCAAGGGCACCAGCCGCACTGATTTCCGGTGGGATGACGAACGCGGTGAAGCCGGGCTTTTCGTACTTGAAACCAATACCCAGCCGGGCATGACCCCGCTCAGCCTGGTGCCGGAACAGGCGCGCCATTGCGGCATGGAATATGCCGATCTGGTCGAAGCTATCGTGGCCGAGGCGCTCAGAAATTTTACGGCCCAAAAAGCCGGAGGCACAGATGGCAACAATTAAGCGCGGCGGTAAAGGCGTCCGGCGATCAGTCGCATCGACCACGCGGGCGAATAATGCGCGGCGAGCCAAGGCCAAGACCAGTTCGCTGATGGACGCAGTGATGTCGATCCTGCCCTTCACCGAAGAACAATTGCACCGGATATTTCTGGCGATCATTCTGGGCGGCGCGGCGGCGTTGGCGTGGTTTGTCGCCAGTCTGGCGGGCGTACCGGCGATGGCACAGCAACAGATTGCCGGGCTGGCATCCGATGCCGGATTCGAAGTGCGGCGGGTCACTGTAACCGGTGTCGAGCGCATGAATGACGCAAAGGTGTACAACAGCGTGCTTGAAAGAAAAGATCAGCCAATGCCGCTGGTCGATCTGGAAGACGTGCGCACCGATTTGCTAAAGCTGAGCTGGGTCAAGGATGCCCGCGTCGCGCGCCAATTGCCCGATACCTTGCTGATCGACATAGTCGAGCGCACACCCCATGCGGTACTGGCGAAACCGGACCGGCTGGTGTTGATCGACGAATCCGGCGCCGAGCTTGAGCCAATCTCGATAGCCAAGGCCAAAGGTATGCTGGTAGTATCCGGACCGGGTGCCAAAAAGCAGGTTGAAGAACTCGGCAAGTTGCTCGATGCCGCGCCCGCGCTGAAACCAAAAGTGGTCGAGGCGGAATGGGTCGGCAACCGGCGATGGGATTTGACATTTTCCACCAAGCAGCTGCTGGCACTGCCCGAAGGGGCCACGGAATCTGCCGGCGCGCTGATCGCCTTTGCCAAATTGGACGGTGGCAGCCGGATGCTTGGCGGCAAGGTTGCGACCTTCGACATGCGTGCGCCAGGACGAATTTATATGCGTGTGCCAGGGCGCGCGCAGGAAGAACTTAAAATGGGTGGGGGCAGCTGATGGCAATGCCGCGGATAAGCCGGGTTTTCGGCGCAGTTAATGTAGGATCGTTCCGGATTTCGGCGATGATCATGGGAATTTCGGAAACCGGCGAGATGGTCGTCCTGGGTTCTGGCCACCGCGCCAGCCAAGGGATCAAACGCGGTTATGTCACCGATATGGCCGCGGCAACCTATGCCATTCGCGATGCGGTAGAGCGCGCGGAAAAGAACGCGGGAACAAGTATCTCCAGCGTCTGGATTGGCTGCGCGGGGGCCGGGTTGAGCAGCCGCATTGCCGAAGTGGAAATAGATATTGGCGGCCGGCGGATCGAAGAAGAAGACATTGAGCACCTGTTGGTCGCTGCACGCGATAATATCCAGCCTGACGGGCGGAGGGTGCTGCATGCTCAACCTGCGCATTATACGCTCGACGGGGCCAATGATGTGTCCAATCCCAAGGGTCTGCATGCGGAGCGTTTGCGGGTCGATGTGCATGTAATGTTGGCCGACGGTGCGCCGGTGCGGAATCTGATCGAAGCAGTACAGAATGCGCATCTCGAGGTTGAATCGGTCGTCGCTGCGCCAGTGGCGGCGGGCCACGCCTGTCTGACACCTGAAGAGCGCGAATTGGGCACCGCGCTGATCGAAATTGGCGGCGAAGTG
The DNA here is from genome assembly GCA_037968915.1 of Pontixanthobacter sp. Lineage (GTDB taxonomy): Bacteria > Pseudomonadota > Alphaproteobacteria > Sphingomonadales > Sphingomonadaceae > Allopontixanthobacter. The sequence goes on along the minus strand of JBBKWK010000284.1, from coordinate 311 downwards.
ACCAACGTGTCAGTCTATCGCAAGGGCATGCTGCTCGGCCTCAGCGCCATTCCGCTGGGCTCGGCGGATATTACCGATGCAATCGCATCTGCATTCGGCATACGCCGGTTTCAAGCCGAGCGGCTGAAATGCGTCTCCGGCTCAGCCATCGCCAGCCCAAGCGATCACCGCGAAATGATTCCGGTCAATGGGCCAGGCGAAGAGAGTTCCGGACCGGCGGCTCGCGGCGCGGATGAGCAAAACCGTATTCCCCGTGCCGAACTTGTCTCTGTTGTCACGCAGCAACTGTCGCGATTGACCGATGAAGTAGG
>JBBKWK010000283.1:0-18706 GCA_037968915.1 Pontixanthobacter sp. | reverse complement strand
GCCGAATTCGTCCATCGCGGCAAGATCAGGCAGCTGAATTTTCACGGGATCAGAATGGTGGCGCTGGTTCCGGCACCTTTGCGGGAGACGATTTCCAGGGTTCCGCCATGCGCTTCCACCAACTGCCGAGCCAGCGGAATGCCAAGGCCAAGCCGGCGTTCGAGACCCTTACCGTCAGGATTTGTGCGCAAACCATCGAGTGCGCGGGTCAATTCATCCTTGGCCATGCCCCGGCCATTGTCCGACACCACAATCCGGGCGACGCCCTTAGGTTTACCGACATCGACGAGGATTTTGCCGCCCTTGGAAGTGGCAGTGGCAGTGATTGCATTGTCCAGCAAATGACCGATTGCGCGGCCCAGTTGCCGCGGATCGGCATCCAGTTTGCCGCCCGCGCCTCCGCGAAGGTCTAGCGTCAATCCGGCGGCAGTGATTGCATGCTCGCGTTCGCGGACAATCTTGGTCACGAATGGCAGCAATTCGATGCGCTCCTTCGCGATCGGCAGCAGGCCAGCTTCGCTCTGCGACAAGTCGAGAACATTCTCTACTTGCTCGGTCAGTCGCTCAACCGATTCGAGAATTGCCGATACATATTCCTGACCCTGTTCGGTCAGGTCACCGGCCACACCCGCTTCGAGCAATTCAGCAAACCCACCAATTGTGGTCAATGGAGTGCGGAATTCGTAAGACATATTGGCAAGAAAACGCGTTTTTACCGCATCGGCCTCTTCCAAAGCTTCCGCACGTTGCCGCAGAGCATCTTCGGCCATTTGCGAATCCGTGATGTCCAAGGTGGTCAGCAGACCGTTACCATCGGGCAGCGGCACGCCGGCAAATTCCAGTGTCCGACCATCGGCCATATGAACCCGTCCGGCTGTTCCTTTCCGGTCTAAAGTTGCCGCCCGGATAACCTCGCCGATTGCCTTCACCTGTTTTGGTCGGGCGAGGTTGGGCGCAATTGCCTCTAGCAGTATTTCCGCTGCCGGGTGGGCATCGAGCATCTCCGCATCCAGCGCCCAGACACCGGCAAATCTGCGGTTCCATAATTGCAACGTACCATTGGGCGCCACCACCGCCAGCGCTTCGAACAGGCTGTCGAAGATTGCCGTGCGGGTGCGCAGCAACGTATCACGCGTGGCCGACAGGGCTAGCTGTTCAGTTCGATCTTCTGCGATCAACACCAGCCCGCCATCGGGCATTGGCTGCGCCACCATGCGCAAATGGGTGCCGCCCGACAAGGGCCACGCCTCTTCCTGCGTTTCGCCGCTGGTGAACCAATCAACATGTTCTGCGCGCCACGCCGGGAAATCGCGCACTTCGGGCGTGCGTCCATTTTCGCGGGCATCGCTCATCAACCGTTCGAAACTTGTCCCGACGCTAACGGTACTCGGAGAAATCCCGAACGTCCGCCGGAAAGGTTGATTGGCGAAAGTCAGTTTTCGATCCGCATCAAACTGCGCAACACCGATGGAAAGCTGGTCAAGCATGGACCGCTGCGCATCGCGGAATGCCCGGAAGCTGCGCGCCTGCTCCTCCATTTCCTCGATATCGACGGCATATCCGGCTACCCCGTCGCTTCCGAGGGGAAAGTCGCTCACCCGCAGGCTGCGCCGCTGCCCGTCGATCGTGGTCGCAACGATCCGCTCCATCGACAAATTCTGTTGTGCAGCCTGGGCAGCAATCTGCGCAGCAGTCAGCCCGTCAACCGGCTCGACCAATTCGAGCTGTTTCGTCACCGTGACATCGGCGCTCGGCGCGCCAACCGCCTTGACGTAGGCCTGGTTGACCAAACGCAATTTGCTGTCCGGCCCGCGAAACCACATCGGGATCGGCGCGGCTTCGATCAAGCCGACCAGTGCCGCAAAATCGCCTTTTGCCCGGGTCGCATCTTCCCGCAATTGCATCAGCTCGCCTTCGCTTTCGCTAAAGTCGAACACCCAGATCAGCGCCGCACCGCCCGGGGATATTTGCGGGTCGGCCAGATTGCCGCGCAAGGCCAGGCTGCGCTGCGAACCCGGCGTGGTCAGCGAAAGCCGAAACGGGGCGGCGGTGCGCTGGGTATGGCGGACCTTGTCAGTCAGATCGGTCAATTGCTCAGGCGACAGACCAGTTGGCACTCCGCCCTTGGTTTCGCCCGACAATTCGCTGAGATATTGCGGTAGCTTCTCGATACCGAGCCACCCGGCCAGCCTGTCAGATCCTTCGATCCGGCCATCGGCGCGGACGAGCAACGGAATAGCAGGGGCCTCGTCGATCATTCGGGCCATGCGCCGAGCGGCTTTGCGGCTCTGATCAGCCTGCTTCGTCTTCGCGCCAGCGGCAATCATCAGCCACGCAGCACCCGCAGTCCATGCGGCAAGCAAAAGGCCGATCAGTATCATTGCAGTTGCGGATAATTCCATGAGGTTTCAGCTATGCTGCGCCGGGGCAGGATGCAATGGCCGGACACGCGAAGTGACCAACAAAAGGCAAAGAAAAAGGCGGCCCCGTCACCTGACGAGGCCGCCTGATTGATTTTTGGTGATCCCGGCGTCAATCGGCGCCGAATCAATCAATAACGGTAGTGATCGGGCTTAAACGGCCCCTCCTGCGGGACACCGATGTAATCCGCCTGTTTCTTGCTCATCTGGGTCAGCTTAACACCGAGCTTTTCTAGATGCAGTGCAGCAACCTTTTCATCGAGATGCTTGGGCAGAACATAAACATCGTTCTTGTACTGGTCGTTACGCAGGAACAGTTCGATCTGCGCGAGCACCTGATTGGTGAAGCTGGCACTCATAACGAAACTCGGATGGCCGGTGGCGCAACCCAGATTGACCAAACGGCCCTTCGCCAGGATCAGTATCTGCTTGCCATCGGGGAAGGTGACCATGTCGGTACCTTCCTTGATTTCCGTCCAGTCGTAATTGTCGAGCGCGCCAATTTGAATTTCACTATCGAAATGGCCGATGTTACATACGATGGCCATGTGCTTCATCGCCTTCATATGTTCGGCGGTGATGACATCTTCGTTGCCGGTCGCGGTTACGAAAATATCGCAGCGCGTTACAGCTTCTTCCATGGTGACGACTTCATAGCCTTCCATTGCCGCCTGCAGTGCGCAAATCGGGTCAACTTCGGTTACCACCACACGGGCGCCGCCTTGACGGAGCGAAGCGGCAGAACCCTTGCCGACGTCGCCGAAACCGGCAACGCAGGCGACCTTGCCGGACAACATCACGTCGGTTGCGCGGCGGATCGCGTCGACCAGGCTTTCGCGGCAACCGTAAAGATTGTCGAACTTCGACTTGGTCACACTGTCGTTCACATTGATCGCCGGGAACGGCAATTTGCCTTGCTTGGCGATCTGGTAAAGACGGTGAACACCGGTGGTGGTTTCTTCTGAAACACCGCGGATATTCTTGACCGATTTGGTCAGATAGCCAGGGTTCTTGGCAATATATGCCTTGAGCGCACGCTGCATTTCAATTTCTTCGGCATTGGCCGGTTCAGGCATCGTTTCGCCCGCTTCCAGCCGCGCGCCCCACAACGCAAACATGGTCGCATCGCCGCCATCATCGAGGATGATATTAGCGGTTTGATCCGGATCGGCATGGGTCCACCAATCGAAGATTTTGCCAACGTAATCCCAATACTCAGCGAGTGTCTCACCCTTGATCGCGAACACTGGAACGCCACTTGCAGCAATCGCGGCAGCAGCGTGATCCTGGGAGGAGAAAATATTGCAGGTCGCCCAGCGCACATCGGCGCCCAGCGCGGTCAGAGTTTCGATCAACACTGCGGTCTGAATGGTCATATGCAGCGAGCCGGTGATCCGTGCGCCTTGCAGCGGCTTACTGTTCCCGAATTCCTCGCGCAGCGCCATCAGGCCCGGCATTTCGGTTTCGGCAATGGCGATTTCAGCGCGGCCGTATTCAGCGAGCGAAATGTCTTTAATGATGTAATCGGTGAAGTCAGCGGCCACGAAAAATCTCCTGGGATGTGTCCATTCACGCCGCAGCGACACGCGCGGCAATTCGAGGGCGCATGTAGCGAGCAGGGCGTCAGGAGGCAAATATAAAGTTATCTTTATATGATGTTGTCATTGCCGAGGCACGGGGGCATCCTATATCAAGCGCAGAACGATCCCCTCACGAAAGGAAATTACCTCATGGCAATCTCAATTGGCGACAAGCTCCCCGACGTCAAACTGGTGCGAGCAACTCCGGAAGGCCCCGAAGCAGTTCAATCGAGCGAGTATTTTGCAGGCAAGAAAGTTGCTCTGTTTTCGGTACCCGGCGCTTACACCCCGACCTGTTCCGCCAAGCATTTGCCCGGCTTTGTCGAAAAGGCTGACGAATTGAAGGCCAAGGGCGTGGATGAAATCGCCTGCACCGCAGTTAATGATGCGTTCGTGCTGGGCGCATGGAACAAGGACAATGGTTCCGACCAGATCGCCATGCTGGCAGACGGAAATGGTGATTTCGCCGCCGCGCTAGGACTTGAAGCCGATTTCAACGGCTTTGGCATGGGTACGCGCAGTCAACGTTACTCGATGGTCGTCAATGATGGCGTAGTCGAACAGCTTAATGTCGAAGCTCCGGGTGACTTCTCGGTCAGTTCGGCTGAGTATATGCTCGGTCAAATGTAAGACAGTTCGACCGGGGTTGGCATCCCTGCCCCGGTCGGGATAAATTCTACCAGTCATTCGATTTGCGACATTTGAATTCGAATTGGCCGAACGACTGAACAAAAAAAGGGCACCCGATTGGGTGCCCTTTGTAATTCAGATGCCGCGTGAATTAACCTTGCAGCTGTTTTTTCATCGCGCTTACTTTGGAGTGACCCTTGGTCACCGATCCAAACGCCTGCTGGATTTTTGCCCTGGTTTCCGGCGAAATTTCGTCGTCTTGCAACGCGGTTTCAAATTTTGCCTTGATGTAGTCCTCGCCGCGCTCGACCTCGTCTACGATCGCTTTTTCGTCGCGTGAGCTGAGCATTTCCTTCAAATTCATGAAGCCGCGATGGGCTGCGCCGGCCAGAGTGCTATCGTCTTCCGGGTCGCCGCCAAGCACGGTTACGTGGGCCTGCAATTGTGAGGCAACATCACTGCGTTCGTCAGCCATTTCACAAAAGAAGGCAGAGTTTGCTGTTTCGCTGTCTTCCGACGCCTCGCGATAGCCTTTCATGCTATCGAGCGTGGTCGCAATCAGTGTGTTTGCGATTGAAATATCGTGTGACTTGTTCATCAAAAATTGTCCTTCATAAGCTTGTTAACGTATGCAAGAACAATGATTTGTCTCTGTGAAAGTTCCAAAAAAATTAAGAATAAAACGAATTGTGCAATCTGTGCGAGTAACTCGCCTGGTTACTCAGTAGCCCATCAGACTGAGCGCTTCCTTACGGCTGCTTTGGTTGTCCAGGAAACAACCCATCAACCGACTGGTTACCATCCCAACACCAGGAGTACGCACCCCGCGTGCTGTCATGCACGCATGGCTTGCATCAATTACCACCGCCACACCGTGCGGTTTCAGATTGTCCCAGATACATTGCGCCACTTCAGCGGTCAGCCGCTCCTGGATTTGCAGCCTGCGCGAATAGCCGTGCAGAACCCGCGCCAGCTTGGAAATTCCTACAACATGATTGCGCGGCAGATAGGCGATCGCCGCCTTGCCGATAATCGGTGCCATGTGGTGTTCGCAATGCGACTGGAACGGGATATCCTTAAGCACGACAACTTCATCATAACCGCCGACTTCTTCGAACACGCGGCTAAGGTGAATTGCCGGATCTTCGCCATAACCCTGGCAATATTCTTTCCATGCACGCGCCACCCGCTTGGGCGTATCGCGCAGACCTTCGCGATCTGGATCATCCCCGGTCCATTCAATCAGAGTGCGAACCGCATCTTGAACTGCTTGCGGCACGGGTACCTTACCGGGGTCTTCATTTTCACCAGTGTCAACCAGATCACTCACTAGGGTTCTTCCTCTTCATTACCTTGCTGCGGACCCTGCCGAGCAAACTTTTGCGCCGAAACAGTCCGCCATGTGCGTAAGGTTCGAACATGTCGTCAGGTTTTTCCGGATCAAGCAAGGCTGATTCGGCTAGCGTTTCGTGAACTTCGTTTAGTTCGGGTAGTTCAAACCGGCGCAGCGTGCGACTGCGGTCTGTGCCGATTTCCCGGATCATTGCAGCCATACCGCCATGCCGGGCAAGCAAATCCGCAACTTCCTCGATCTCCAGACCGCAATGTTCTGCCAGCAATGAAAGCCTCAGATTTGCCACTCCATCGCGGCAGTGATCATTCCCCGGCCGTTCGCAATCTATGAAGACATCGCATTCACTATCCAAACCCATTGACCGATTGTTCATGTTGGCGGACCCAATACGAAGGATGCGATCGTCTATGATCATGATCTTGGCATGGACGTAGATCGGCGTTTCGCCGGTGAACGGTATGTACAGGCTAAACCGGTTGCCCTCGTCGACATCACCTAAGGTCCGGATCAACTCGGCGCGGGCATGATCCATGGCCTGTTGTTCCAGCCAACCTTCTGCATGCTCAGCATTGACGATCAGGATTTCGGGAGGATTTTCTTCGCTCAGCCGCTTGCAAATCGCCTGAGTAATCCTGCGTGAGGTAAAATACTGGCTCTCAGCATAGATGTATCGTTTTGCAGAGGCGATCTGACGCTCGAACAGAACGGCGATCTCGTCGATCCCCGGCTGGTCGCCATATTCGCCGCGCGTACGGGATATGCCGATCTCAACATTCTCGAATTGCGCTTCGAGTTTTTCGGGCCAGGCACTCTTGTCGTGCACGGCATCATAGGTCACCTTCTTGAGCTTGGGACCATTGGCCCGCGCCCACCTGTCTCGGCCCAGATCAGCCAGCGATGCGGCCGCATCGCCCTCGATCAACATCGTGGCATCGTGCCACGGGCCGTGAACTGCACCGCCTGGCCGTTTGCGCCGTGGGTCATTTTCGAGATGATCACGCGTATCCCACCGGTCGGTAGTCATATCAATCCCGCCGCAAACCGCGACATGGTCGTCGATCACTACAATTTTCTGGTGGTGACTGGCACCGACAGGGTGGCTGGTATCAAACTTGAAATCGATCCGCTTGTGCCACCACCAACGGATTAAATCGAGCAACATCGAACCGCGAGAGAAGAACTTGAACGCACCGTAGCTCCATTTCAGGATACGGATTTCGAGCCCGTCACGGTGCCGGTTGAGCCACAAAATAAAGCTGCCCAATCGGGAAGGGTACTTGCTGCGTGTGCCTTTTTGATACCAGCGGCGCCCTTGTTCGAGATGGATTCGAGTATCGAAATCCCAACCGATCATCAAAATGCGCTGCCTCGCATTGAGCATAGCCTGCTGCATGCAAGCAAAATAATCTTCGGCATCCACCAGAACGGTCGCACGGTCCGCCTTGGCATAGCGCCACACCCCGGGTTCCACCGAAGAATCTTCAACCCTGTCAGCCGTATCTAAGTCAGACTGCATCTGCCCCCCAATCGCATTCATTCCTTGGCATCATCCTTTGCCTTAGGCGTTACCTTGGCATCGGCGCGTTCGTCTTTCTTACGCAGGTCGAAAACCTTTCGCATATGTTGCGTGTCTTCATCGGTAAGGTGTTCTGCGAATTCTGGGAAGTGATCGTCTTCCTCTTCTTTAATATGGTGACGGTAATCGTGATCGAGTTGCTTGAACTTCGCCATCCAGGCGCTGGACGTCATATCTGTTGCAGCCAGATCGTTCATCGCCTCTTCCAGCTCGTGATGTTCGGCAACCGAGTGGCGAGTGTCATCGGTTGTGGGCGGTTTCCGCAGCATGGTGGAATAGAGTGCCTGCTCTTCCGCCGACGCATGGGCCTTCACTTCCACCGTGAATTGTTCGAGCAATTTCTTGCGTTCATCGGTCTCACCATGCGTTTCGGCCAATTTGTCCAGCAGTTCACGATGCTTGTCGTGATCTTGCTTGAGGCGGTCAAAAATGTCTGTTGCGTCAGCCAAAGTAAGTCTCCTTGTGGGGTGTTACAAAACCAACATGCGAAGTGCCAATCTGTTCCGCCCTGAGATTGCCAGATGTCGCTTGGAAGCTCGCCGTCCAGTCAAGTGGCAGAGTTTTGAGGTTTACTTAGCCCAGAAACACAAAAGCCACCCCAAAGTGGGATGGCCTCTGAGTTTTGGTGCGCCCGGAAGGATTCGAACCTCCGACCCCCTGATTCGTAGTCAGGTACTCTATCCAGCTGAGCTACGGGCGCCAATGGAGGGCGGCACATAAGGGGGGCGCCTGCGCTTGGCAATCCCCTATCCGCCCAAATCGGCAACTAGTCTTTCTGTGTGGGCGATTTGAGAGGCAAATAGCTGGCGGGCCAAAACGACATCCAGTGGGGGCCTGTCGAGCGATTCAACCTCCTCAGGGGTAAACCAACCTACCCCGCCACCTTCTAGCGATTGCGGCTCCCCGCTCAGCTTCGTGTTCCACGGCCCAACAGTGTAAAGCATTATGACAATCGGGATTTTGCCATGAACCGGCTCGGATTGAGCGAAGCCTGCCGGGTTTAAGCTTGAGGCTTCGAGCGAAATTCCCAGTTCCTCATGTATCTCCCGGATCAGCGCATTTGCGGGCGTCTCACCCGATTCGACCTTGCCGCCCGGGAATTCCCATAGGCCGCCATGTTCTTTTTTTTCATCTCTGAGATGCATCAACCATCGCCCTAATTCGTCTTGCAATGCCAGGGCGACAACCAGAATCCATGTCGGATTTTTTTCCATATTCTAGCGCCTTCGAAACTTCTTCTTAACGTTTTGCAGCGAAATAGTGGTTCGTCAGATCATACCGACAGGTGAACACATGAAGCTAAGCAAAATCCTGAACAACTTAGGGCGCGACGCTTCGGGGGCTACTGCCGTCGAATACGGTTTGATTTTGGCTCTGATTTTCCTCGCCATGCTTGGTGCAGTTCAGGGCTTTGGCGATGTCGCTACTACGATGTGGAATGATGTTTCCACTAAAATGATTGAGGCGTCGTAATAAAGGGAGACGGCATTAGGGATTTGTAAATTCCTTCGCTTTATCTCCAAAATCGTCCGCATCGAATAGTTCGGTCGGGCCGGGTAACGAAGACCAAACCAGGAGACTACACATGAAGTTCATTAACAAACTCATCCGTAACGAAGACGGCGCGACTGCAATCGAATACGGCCTGATCGCCGCTTTGATCGCTGTTGCTGCAATCACTGCAATGCAGGGTCTCGGCACGCAGCTGGGTACCACATTCAATGAAGTTTCGACCGAAATGGGCGGCGCGTAAGCCCAAGTCGATACGCAAAAGGAAGGCGGCGGGGTTATCCCCGCCGCCTTTTTTGTGTCTGATGTAATCCGGGCCGTACATTACCTGACGGCCCAGCCCTTATTTGACGACCAGTTTGACCTTCTGGCCTGCCGTAATCGTATCTGACGATCCGAGCCCGTTCAGTACCCGGAACCGTTGTTCCTGTGCGGTGCTGTAAGCCATCCGATTTGCAAGAGTGCGAACGGTATCACCGGCCCGTGCAGTAACCACATCAATTTTCCGCGGCACGACTGCGGCAGCTTCGGCACCTGAAATTCTCCGCATTGAATTGAACATCGGAGTAAACGTATCCGTCCGCCCGGCCTGACTGATGGTCGCAAAATGGAACGCCTGGCTTTTCGAGAATTCGTAGGCGAAGACAACGACATCGACCTGGCTATTACCGTTGTTCACTCTCACGGTGCCGTACGCGGCCGGAATGCCGTTTACTGTGGTCCGCTGCATATTCGCCGGAGCAAGATTTTGCTGTGACCCGCCGATCGATGTGAACACGGAACGGACATAGGTGTCCAGATTACCATTATAGGCGGCCGTAGAAAGCTGCGCCTTGCCGCTTTCGCCATTGATCGAAACGGCCCGTGAACCGTTGACCATGTAGAAGCCGTTCGGCGCAGTAAATGCCAGTCGGAATGCTGGGTGCAGGAATTGACGCCCCTCGATGACACCTTGTGCCGGATCATCGCCGTACATCATTCCGTCGATGCGGGTCAGGAAGGTATCACGATTGGTCGTCCCTGACGCAGCACCCGCTTTGGCAAACGCGGTCTGAACCCGGCTGGCCGGATCGGGATGAGTCGATGCCCATTCAGGAATTGAGGCGTTGTTGCCTTGGAGCGAGGAATCAAGAGCGTTTTGCGCCGCCAGACTCTGCAGCACAGTGGCCATGGCGCGCGGATCATATCCGGCGCTGTTTAGATATTGGATGCCGAGTTGATCTGCTTCCAATTCCTGACTGCGAGAAAATTTCAATGTCAGCAGTTGGGAACCCTGAAGGAATCCTTTTGAAATCGTGTTGCCGATCCCGCTGTCACCCAGCAAGACGCCCGAGAGAATCGCGCCCGCCGCGCCAATGAGCGTATTCTTCTGTGCGTTAGATTGCCGGCGCTGCGAATGCCGGGCCGCTACATGGCCGACCTCGTGACCGAGCACGCCCGCCAGTTCTGCTTCGTTATTCATCAAACCGACAAGCTGGCGAGTGGCATAAATATAGCCGCCCGGAATCGCGAAAGCGTTGTTTACCGAGCTGTTTAGTAGCGTGACGGTGAAACTTTCCCGCGTATTACCAAGACCGGATTGGACAGCAATATTCTTGCCGACCTGCTCAACGTAACTGGCCTGCGGACCTTGATAAGTCCCGCCGAATTCCTGAAGAAACTGCGGATGCGCTTCCGCGCCCTGCTGGGCTTCGGTAGTGGTAATTGGCGCCGACGTGCTGGGGACCGCGCCGCCGCCCATCGTGGTGCAGCCAGTGAGGGCAAGTGAGGCAACAGCCGTTGTGAGCATCGCAGATTTTTTGAATGTCAGCATAATTAGATTTCCTCCCGGATTGGCGCGGCGAAGGATTGATTTCCCACGCTCATTTTTGTGGGCACCGCGCGTGTTCTCATCCAAAACCGCTGAGGGGCCTTCTTTGTTCCAGCGTTAAAGCGAACCAATCTGCAAAAAGCGCTCTTCACGTTGTTGGCGCAGCTGCGCCGATGATAGCCCAGCAAGGCCGTCGAGCTCTTTTCCTATTACGCGGCCAAGCGTTTGCGCGGCACCAGATGGATCACGGTGGGCACCGCCTTTGGGTTCCTCAACAATCCGGTCAATTATCTTCAATTCCAGCAATTGCTGCGCCGTAACTTTCATGGCTTCGGCAGCATCTGGTGCTTTTTCCGCAGATCGCCACAGAATTGAGGCACAACCTTCCGGCGAAATCACCGAATAGACCGCATGTTCGAACATCAACACTCGTTCTGCGCTGGCCAATGCAACCGCGCCGCCCGATCCGCCCTCGCCCACTATCGTTGCCACCATCGGGACCGGTAGCGCCAGACATGCCTCGGTCGAGCGGGCGATTGCTTCGGCCTGGCCACGCTCCTCTGCTTCGACCCCGGGAAACGCGCCCGAGGTATCGACCAAGGTTACCACCGGCAGACCAAATCGTCCGGCCAATTCCATCAGTCGGATCGCCTTGCGATACCCCTCAGGTTTACCCATTCCGAAATTGTGCTTGATGCGGGACTGCGTGTCGTGCCCCTTTTCATGGCCGATCAACATCACCCGGCGTCCGCCTAAGCTGGCAAAACCGCCAACAATCGCTTCATCCTCGCCGTATAGACGGTCTCCGCCCAAAGGAATGAACTCGTCGAACGCATGCTTTACGAAGTCGCGAAAATGCGGGCGATCAGGATGGCGGGCGACTTGCGTCTTTTGCCACGGAGTAAGCGCGGCATAAGTGCTTTCCAGCAAATTCGCGTTTTTCTTTTCAAGCCGATGCAGCTCGGTGGAGATATCAACGTCGTCGCCTTGTGCTGCGAGACGCAATTCCGAGATACGGGCTTCAAGCTGGGCTACCGGCTTTTCAAATTCGAGGTAGGAAATCATGCAGCCGCGCTAGTCCTACTCGGCTCTCTCGGCAAGGGGGCGGTCGTTCGATTTATCCTGCTGGCGAGCGAGTGGGTGGCGTTCATTGACAAGCGCAACCAGCCGCGCACTGTCCACATGCGTATAAATTTGCGTGGTGGCAATATCCGCATGTCCAAGCAGGGTTTGCAAAACCCGCAAATCCGCACCGCCTTCAAGCAGATGCGTGGCAAAGGCGTGGCGAAGGACATGTGGACTGATTTTTTCCGGCGGCAAATCGGCTCTGACTGCCAGTTCCTTGAGCATCTGGAACAGTCTTACCCGCGAAAGATGCTTGTCGCGGGACGGAAACAGGAATTTGTTACCCGGCCGCGCAGTCGCAGCGCGCAATAGTGCCCAATCTGCCAGTGCAACCTTCGCCCGCCTGCTAACCGGCACCAGACGGGCCTGCCCGCCCTTCCCTGTCACCGTCAGAAACGGTGCATCGCGCGGGATAGCGGACAAGGGGAGCGAGACCAGTTCAGTCGCGCGGAGACCCGATCCATAGAGCATCTCCAGCAGGGCCAGCAATCGTACTGGCAAAGGTTTCCCGCCTCCAGCCTCCGATTCCGCCTTTGCGAACAGAGCTCCGATTTGGTCATGTGAAAGAATCTTCGGAAGCGGCCTTCGCGTAGCCGGTCTCGGTAGCGCCGACGACGGATCATCCTGCCGAAAGCCCTCGTCTACCAGAAACCCGTAAAATTGCCGCAATGCGGAGGCCTTGCGCGCCAGACTAGACGGTGCGAGCTCCGACCAAACCGCGCCCAATTTAGCCAAATCCGCGCCTTGCGCCGCTGGCAGGTTTCCGATCAGTTCCTCGGCCCCCTCCAGATCGCGGCGATAGGCAAGCAATGTATTGACCGCAGCCCCGCGCTCCGCCGCCAGCATGGCAAGGAAGCTCTCGATGTCGGCAGACATAGCGGCGTTCCTTCCTCCAGAATGCCTCAGCCCCGGGCCACCGCCTCCGCAGCAATCATCCGCGCTTCGGCAGACATACCGACGCGGTTCAAGGCAGACACAATGTGATAAAGATGCAAAGCGGTCATCTCGTCCCAACTATCGCCTTGCATACCCACGCCGGCAAGATACGCGACCAGCGCCGGATTTTGTACTTCAGCCGCCTTGTCGATCAATCGGCTCCATTTTGATTGGCGGCCAAGGTCGACAGAAACTTGATCCGAAAAATCGGCAATAGTTGCCTGGTTCAAGCGCCCCAAACCGGCGAGCCCGGCCAACAGGAATTTAGACTTGCGCTGTTTCGTGCTGCCATCGTCGTCATAGAATTGATCAAGCATGCCCGCGTCCACCTGGTTGGAACGGGTGGTCTGGGCCAGCGCCAATAGCGCCCAGCCTTCGCTGCCCTGATCCACCGCCGACATCCACCGCAAGGCATTGCGATCAAGCCCTGCAGCCAACATAGAGGCGATCAGCTGCGCAGAATCTGCCTGAAATTCGGAATTAACCGGCATCCGCGCGGCGGCATAAGCCGTTAAAACCAAGCCGCTGTAAGCAATCTTTTTGTCAGCACCCCAAATGCTTTTCATCGCTGCCAGTCGTGCCTGCGGCCCCTGGCCCACATAGGCAGTCTGCAGCAGAGTTGCGGTTTGCGCCGCGGGGCCCTCAATCTCATCAAGGCTGTAAATTTGCGAATAGAGATCGACCATCTCGGCGGACGACAGGATTCCTTCTCTGGCCGCCCGGCCCGCACCGGCGGCCCGCTGAGGCAAAGCCAGCATCGGGGCAGTTGCAGATACCCTGTCATAATAGGCACCTGCATCTTTCAAAAGATTCGCAGGAATTTCCGCGCCAACAGCTGTCGCAAGGGCAAATCGCCATGGGGTCAGGTCATTCACACCGTCCCATTCCAGCTTCACCGCACGGCGGCCCCGCCCGGCAGCGCCAGCGTATCTTTGCGCCAGCAACACATCGATGTCCGGCGCAATTTTCTTCGAAAGGGCTCTGTTAAGCTCAGAATTCGCCCGCGCGCCCTGTCCGGCATAGGCGTTGCAAATCGACTGGAGCATTTTCCACTCGGCGTCTTCGCGTGCGCTGCCCTGCAGCTTGACCGCCGGGCAAGCGCCAACCAGATCGGCCGTGCCGGTATAGGCCGCCAGCGCCGCATCCGTCAGGTCTTTGTCCCAATTATTGGTGTCGACATCTTGCACCAGTACGCGCGCCGCCGAAAATTCCCCGATCCGATTTAGTACACCTGCTCTCAACGCCGCAAATTCAACCGGATCCATACCTTTCGGCGCGGCCAGACGACTAGCCAACGCACGCCGCAGCATGATGTGCCCCCAGCGCGAAACCATCGGCCCGGTGGTCCCGGCCAAGGCTGCCCTAACAATTGAGGCGGGCTGGTTCGCTAGGGATGAAGGTGGCAGGCCGCCTTCCGCCGCGGACAATATGCCGACGCGCGATAGAGACCGTTGCGCAGCGGGAGGAATGTCAAATTTAGGCTTCAACCCGAGCAATTCGTCGAGCTTTTCCGGATCAAGCGATTCAAGTTCCCGTAATGATGGCAGGCCGGATGGGATGTTAGCGGGTACGGCACTCGGTGCCGGTGTTGCTGCCGAGGGCGCGCCTGCCGATGGCAAGGGTTGGACCACCGGAGTACCGCCCGTCGCAGGCGCCGCAGGAGCCGCTGGTGCGGCAGGCGCAGCAGTAGGCCGGGGCCGCGCAGGCTGCGACCGGGCTGGAGCGGGCGTTGGAGCGGGATCATCGAAACCCGGTGGCAACAGGGATTTAGGTGCGTCTTGCGCGACCACTAATGTGGAACACAGAGCCAATGCGCCGGCGCCAAGCAGCAGCATGCGCCGAACGGGTGTTTTTCCGGCTAGATTTGAATTTTCGTTCATCGGGCAGGCTCCGGCATTAGGTCAGGCGGTGATACGGGCCCGAATTCTGGTGCTGATACAGGTTGGGCGATCGGGCGCAATGACACTTCGCCGCCATCGATTAATGCATAGCCAAGCAACGCAATAATTAATGCAGCGAATACCGCCGCAACCCTCCTAAGGGATATTATCCGTTTCAGGGCCATGATGAAAACTGTCTGCGCCTAATGTGAACCATAGTTGCGCCCTGCCTAGCGCATCTATAGGCGAGGCTGCAATGCATCTGAAGGATGAACCTGTGACCCCGGCTGATGCCAGCAAGGCGCTCGACGCGGATGCAATTTCCGTAATCGCCGCAGGGATCAATCGTCCGATAGTGCTGGTCGGGTTGATGGGAGTGGGCAAATCGACTGTCGGGCGGCGACTTGCAGCATTGCTCGGCATGCAATTCCTCGATGTCGATGATGCGATCGAAGACGCGGCGCAACTCTCCATCGCTGAAATTTTTGAGCAATTTGGCGAGGAATATTTTCGAGATGGCGAACGCCGGGTGATCGCCCGTTTGATCGAAGATAGCACGCAGCATAATGGAGCAATCATTGCCACTGGCGGCGGCGCGTTTTGCAATGATGAAACCCGCGCGCTGATTTTGGCAAAGGCAATTGCTGTGTGGATCGATTGCGATATCGACACGCTGGTAGAGCGGACAGGAAGACGAAACAACAGACCCCTGCTGAGGAGCGGCGATTCGCATGAAATCCTCACCAGATTACACAGGGAACGAAAAGAATTCTACGGACAGGCACCGATTAGAATCAACAGCCAAAACGGCCCCCATCACCACACCGCTATGGCAATTATTGAGGCAGTAAGCCGATGGCTGTAATTCCTGTAGATCTGGCAGGCCGTGCCTATGAGGTGCGGGTCGAATCCGGGCTGCTGGCCGATGTCGCACGCCACTGTGCGCCCTTCCTTCGTAAACGGCGCGTGCCGATTATTACCGATAAAAATGTTGCGCAGCATTGGCAGGCGCCATTGGCCGCCTCGCTTGATGCGGCAGGTTATGAACCGCGCTGGCATATCCTCCCCGCTGGTGAGCAGGCAAAAAGCTGGAGCGAGCTGGAGCGCACCGTTGATTGGCTGTTGGCTGAAGAGGTTGAGCGCGGCGATCACATTCTGGCGCTTGGCGGCGGCGTGGTCGGCGATCTGACCGGCTTTGCAGCATCGATTCTGAAGCGCGGTTGCGGATTTGTGCAATTGCCTACCACTTTGCTGGCCCAGGTGGATTCGTCAGTTGGCGGCAAGACAGCGATCAATACCCCTGCAGGCAAGAATTTGGTCGGGGCGTTTCATCAGCCTTCACTGGTGCTGGCCGATCTCGATGCGTTGGAAACCTTGCCGATCCGCGAATTGCGAGCCGGTTATGCCGAAGTGCTGAAATATGGCGTTCTGGGCGACGCCAACTTCTTCGACTGGTGCGAGAAAAATGGTGCGGCGATGATTGCCGGGGATCGTGCGCTACGAGAGGAAGCAGTGGCCTTCAGCGTATCTGCCAAGGCGCGGATCGTGGCAGAAGATGAGCGCGAGACGACAGGAGCTCGCGCCCTGCTCAATCTGGGGCATACATTCGGGCACGCATTGGAAGCAGAAACCGGTTTTTCGGACCGTTTACTGCACGGTGAGGCGGTCGCGCTCGGCTTGGTTCTGGCGGCAAGATATTCGGCGCGGCGCGGGCTAATATCTGCGGGAGATGCGGCGCGGGTTTCAGCCTCTGTCAGCGCCGCTGGACTTCGCGCGGAAATTTCATCACTTGAAATGAACTGCACCGGGCAAACGCTGGCCGATCATATGCTGCACGACAAGAAGATGGACGCGGGTACTCTCCCGTTCATTTTATTGCGCAGCATCGGCGCAGCATTTTTGGACCGAGAAATAATGCTGACCGACGTATCCAAGTTTCTGGACGAACAGCTACTAGGATAAAACAGCAGAGCACCCGCCGAGTGCCTCCCTACCATTGCTTGCGGCTGAACTTTAATCCCACAGCACGACCTGCTTGGAGGTGCCGATAGCCGCCTAAACGCTGATCTTGAATGCGCTGACCAGTAACATTAGGGATAGCGCCACCAACGCCAGCCAGGTCAACATTACACCGATTTGCCGCGCGATCGGGGACTGTCCTGGCTCGGAGCTCTGGTGCAAACCGATGATATGGGCGATCCGCCCGAATACAAACGCCGCGCCGAGGCCGATTAATATCTCGGAATTTGCCGAAGAGTTTTCAAGCAACCCCAACATGATCAGGACGATCGGGGCGTATTCCGCAAGATTCCCATGCGCACGGCTCGCCGCGATCAGGGCTGGTTCGCCAGCATCGCCGAACGCAGTTTTAAGCCGCAGCCTCTGACGGACAGTTTCTATCGATGTGAACAGCAAGAGAAGCGCACAAAGTGCCGCAACGGTCGAGGTAATGGGTAACATGGTTCCGCTCTCCAAGAAATGCGCCTGAAAGGTCTTCAGGGCATCATTCCAGTTCTAGAATTACCGCATCCACCGCTAGACTTTCGCCTTGCGCCGCATTGATTTTCGCTACCACGCCGGTTTTTTCGGCGCGCAGGATGTTTTCCATCTTCATCGCCTCAACTGTGGCGAGCGGCTGGCCTAGCTGGACTTCCTCACCCTCCTCAACGTGCAATTTCACCAGCAGGCCAGGCATAGGGCAGATCAAGAACTTGCTCAGATCGGGCGGAATTTTCTCGATCATATGGCTCGCAAGATGCGCGATTTGGGCGGGCAGAATACGCAGCACATGCTTCGCGCCGCGGGTGGTGATTGCATAGCCCAGGTGGTTCGATGCCAGCTTGATGGTCATAGCATCTTCGTCAAATTCAACGTCGACCATTACGTCGCCGGGGGTATATTCCATGTCCAATTCGATCTGAACGCCATCGACCAGAATTGCTTCTTCCTCGAGAGTTACGGCATAGTCCCGGCCATCAAGAGTCACGACCCAGTCACCCGGAGGTGCCGTGCGGCCATTCAGCCGCTGGTCGATCCGGCGCGCACGATCCGCATCGGCGGTCGCGATCACGCCGGCGATTGCCGCCAGCCCACGCTTCAAATGATCCGAAGTTGCCGCGCCTTCAAACCCGTCGGGATATTCCTCGGCGATAAAGCCGGTCGTCAGCTCACCAGATCGAAAACGAGGATGCTGCATTATCGCGCTGAGGAAGTCGATATTGTGGCCCAATCCCTCGATCCGAAATGCGTCGAGCGCCTGCACTTGCAAATCCGCTGCCTCGTCGCGCGTTCCGCCCCATGTCACCAACTTGGCGATCATCGGGTCATAGAACATCGACACTTCGCCCCCTTCGAACACGCCATCATCCACGCGGATGCCGTCAACGCCGCGTCGCCCATTGGCCGCCCCGTCATCAGCCCATGGCTCGACCGGAGGTTCGTAATGAACCAGACGCCCGGTGCTGGGCAGGAATCCGCGATAAGGGTCTTCGGCATAGACGCGGTTCTCGATGGCCCAACCATCGATGGTTACGTCATCCTGTGTCATTTCCAGCGTCTCGCCAGCGGCGACGCGGATCATCTGTTCAACCAGATCGACCCCGGTGATCGCTTCGGTGACGGGATGTTCCACCTGCAAACGGGTGTTCATTTCGAGAAAGTAGAAGCTCTCGCCGCTCGGGTCTGCGCCGCTGACGATCAATTCGACCGTGCCTGCGCTGTAATATCCCACGGCGGCTGACAGCGCGACGCACTGTTCGCCCATCGCCTTGCGCATTTTGGGCGTAACGAACGGCGACGGAGCTTCCTCAACCACTTTCTGGTGGCGGCGCTGGATGCTGCATTCCCGTTCGTTGAGGTAGATGATATTGCCGTGCTTATCGCCCAG
>JBBKWK010000282.1:0-3404 GCA_037968915.1 Pontixanthobacter sp. | reverse complement strand
TAATCGCCCATATCGTCAAGGCCGTCACCGGCCTGCGCGTCACTCCCGAAGTCGAACATGACGGCCTCGACATCGGCGAGCACGGAGAACGCGCCTACAATTAATCACCAGATTGGCGGCACCCTGTATCCTCTCCCACAAGGTTCCGCCAAACCATGTTCCTCCTGCGAACAACAACTTAAAGGGTCGGAGCCGGTCGCTCCGACCTATTTTTTTGCCAGCAATCGTTCCCAGTAAGGCGTGTGCCTGAAAAGTAACACGATCCATATTTCGTCATAGAGGGATTGCTACATTTTCGTATTGGATTCACACGTCCAAGTATTGAGGCTTTGAAGGGCCCGATTTCAGGGAGAATTACTATGTCAAATCGTCAGTTCAGCCATGCCCGGCTGCTTCGTCTGGTGCTGTTGGCCGGCTCTGCTTCGGCAGTGCTCTGTTCACCTGTCCAGGCGCAGGATACATCCACCGCCGGGACAACCGAGAATAGAACGATTATCGTCACGGCGACCAAACGCAATTCTACGGTCCAAGATGTACCATTTTCAATCAATGCACAAACGGCTGAAGATATTCAGAAATCTGGCGCGGTTACGCTGGAAGATTTGTCGCGTAACGTAGCTGGTCTCGCCGTTCAGAACTTGGGACCAGGGCAAAGCCAGGTCTCGATCCGCGGCGTTTCAGCTGGACAAATCGTCCGCGACCAACCCGGTGTGAAGGAACAGGTGGGCGTCTATGTCGACGAATCTGTCATCTCGCTTTCGCTGTTTACGCCCGATCTTGATCTGTTCGACCTCAATCGTGTCGAAACATTGCGCGGACCGCAGGGAACGCTGTTCGGTTCCGGATCGGTAGGCGGCACGATCCGCTATATTACCAACCAGCCGACTATCGGGCGCACCGAGGGGTCGGCCGAAGCCAATCTTAATCTGGTTGGCGGCGATGATCTGGGCGGTCACATCAAGGGCGCGATCAACGTTCCGCTGGGCGACAAGGCTGCAGCACGGGCGGTCGGATATTATACCCGTTACGGCGGTTTCATCGACGCGCTGCGCGAAGGCGGATCAGTCGACGAGGACGTCAATGGCGGCGAGCGATACGGAGGCCGTCTGGCGCTGACATTCGAGCCGAGCAACAATGTCTCGATTACCCCGCGGGTGATCTACCAGAAGGTCACAGCCGACGGGTTCAACCGGCAGGAGGTATTCAACCTGTATGCCAATCCATTCACCACTACGCGGCCCGCTGTAACATTTGACGAACGCCAGCAGTTCCTGTTGTTGGACGAGGCATTCGAGGACGAAACCATAATCGCCGATGCGGTGATCAAGGTGGGTTTTGGAGGTGTCGATCTTACTTCGGTTTCGAGCTTCACCGACCGGGAGATATTGGTTAGCCGTGATGCCAGCGCGCTGACCGGTAGTGTTTCGGTCGATCTCGGCTTTCCCGCCGCCGGCGTTCTCCTGCCATCGAATTTGCGCGATACGACCAAGGTAAAATCCTTTACCCAGGAGTTGCGACTCAGCTCGAACTCGGATGGACCTTTCCAATGGGTCTTCGGCGGATTTTATTCCGACACCACCCGTGACTATGCCCAGCGCCTACCCACGCCGGGCTATGATGTCTTTACCGATGCTGCCTTTGGTGCAGGTACTTCGGCAGCCGTGGCCAACGGTTTCCAGCTAAACTCGCCTTACAATGCCGACATCAATTACGACATCAAACAGAAAGCCGTGTTTGGCGAGGCAAGCTATCAGTTTGGCGACAGTCTGACGGCGACTGTTGGCGGCCGCTACTATGACTTTAGCGAGGACCGACAGTTTGTATCGGGCGGGCTGTTTTCCAATGGAGACAACCAAACCGGTACCACCAACTCCGATGGCTTTAATCCGCGGGTCCTGCTCAGCTACGAAGCTGCTAACAATATAACAATCAACGCGCAGGCCGCGCAGGGTTTCCGCCTCGGCGGTATCAATGACCCGCTCAATATTCCGCTATGTACGGGCGGGGCTGCCGGGGTCGATGCTCTCACATTTGGCAACCGTCCGACGTACGAGGACGAATCGCTGTGGAACTATGAACTTGGCGTCAAAACCCAGGGTCGCGGATTTACGTTCAATGCCGCCGCATTCTATTCCGATATCAGCAATCTTCAGGTTACGGCGGATGCCGGCAGCTGTTCGTCGCGGGTCGTGTTCAATGTGCCCAAAGCGCATTCGCAAGGGGTAGAATTCGAATTGACCGCAAGCCCCGCCGGCGGGTTGGATCTGGGGATTTCCGGCAGCGTGCTCAGTTCGAAATTCGATTCCTCGGTAACCACCACTTCGGGGACCGTGATTGCCGGGATCCGCGATGGCAACCGGTTGCCGACAGTGCCGAAATTCCAGATCTCGGCCAATGCATCCTATAGCTATCCGATTGGTGACGGTGCGGAAGCCTATATAGCTGGTTCGGTCCAGCATATCGGCAACCGGATTACCCAGCCGAGCGACCAGGAAAATACCCCGCGGAGCTTTGTTTCGGGCCTGCCGTTCGGCGGGGCGACGGGCGCTGATGCAACAGTAGTCGATCTGATCCTGCCATCATATGAATTGGTCAATCTCAGCGTCGGAGTGGATTTCGAAACTGGCCTGTCAGTGACTGCCTATGTCAACAATGTGTTCGACGAGAATGCCTTGCTGTCATTTGATCGCGAACGCGGTGGTCGTGCCCGGCTCGGCTATAGCATCAGCCAGCCGCGTACCTTCGGGGTGACTGTCCGTAAGTCGTTCTGACCTGACTCTAGTCAAATTTTGGGGGCCGACTTCTGTTACGAAGTCGGCCCCCTTTTATTGTAGCGCTGTCTTCACGAATTCCCCGCACCGCTCACCGATCATTATGCTCGGCGCGTTGGTATTGCCTGAGATAAGCCGCGGCATGATGCTGGCATCGGCGACCCACAGATTGTCGATCCCACGAAATGCCAGCGTCGGATCGACTACGTCATCGGCCTTCGGCCCCATCCGGCATGTTCCCACCGGATGATAGATCGTGTCGGCGATCCCGCGAATTTGCGCTTCGAGCGCGGCAGTATCGTTGTAGTCTACCGGATTTCTGTCTTTCGCGCCGAGGGTGGACATTGGCGGCGTCTGGGCGATGCGGTTCATCAGTCGCGCGCCTTCCACCATCAAATCCATATCTCGCTGGTCGGTCAGAAAATTGGGGTTGATCGCCGGGGCGTCCGATGGATCGGCGCTGTTCAACTTAACCCAGCCGCGACTTTCCGGCCGCAAGACGCAGACGTGGAGCGAGAAGCCATGTTGCCTCAGCTTGTCGCGCCCATGGTTCTGGATGATCGCGCGGATGAAATGAAACTGGACATCGGGCGCGGGCGCATCGGGGCGCAGGGTTACAAAACCTCCGCTTTC
>JBBKWK010000281.1:0-2511 GCA_037968915.1 Pontixanthobacter sp. | reverse complement strand
CATGGCCTGATGTTAACAGAGCGGAACAAGAAATGGCCCGCGGGATTGCTCCAGCGGGCCATGCTAGCTCAAAAAACTGTGGCAAAAAGCTAAAATTGTCCGCAAAATCAATCGCGGATGCGGTCGGCCGGCAACATTGAATTCAGCCGGTTCCGCTCATTTTCTCCAGCTTTTCCAGCGCGTCCCGCAACGTGCGTTCCGTAGCCGCTGAACTCGTTCTCGTAACAGATGGTGCATCAGCAGTGGGGACCGCGACCGGACCGTCGAACCTGCGCTGTCCCGGATCACTCTCTGGCCTCGGGAAAACCGCGACGGGTTCCGCAGCTTCATTCACTCTGCCGTCTGGTAGATGAACACTCTTGCGCGGCTCGGTGCCGTTTCGTTTTAGATTGAGCAGCGAGCTGTAGTCTTCGCCTGCATCCAAATCACCTATCTCGCCCTCAGCGGAGTCGTCTTCCAGCTCCGGATCCAGCTCGGATGCCTCGTTATCGGCTGCTGATTGTATCGATCCGGCGAAAGCTGTCCGCCAGTCGAGCGGCCCCAGATCGTCTTCCTCGGCATAATCATCATCGTAGGAACCGGATAATTCGTCGCCATATTCGATCGGGCGCAGGGCATCGGGTATCGCCGATATAGCGGGCTCGAAAGATTGCTGCACCGGACCGAGGTCATCATCCGTTGCATCGTACTCGGCTACGGAATCGGACTGCGCTAGCGCTTCCTTGCTCGAAACTGCTTTTGGCTGCTGCTGAAGCGACAATGCGAATCGTTCGACCAGTTGGACAATACCCAATTCCTCCAGCGGACGGGTGATCAACTGCTCGGCAGTCATGCCATATTCCGCAGGTGCGACCGGTTCTGGTGCCGATTCCGCCGGCTCAGTTACGTGCAATGGCTTTGCGGCAATTTCGGGGGAGGGCGCAGAATCAGCTTGGTCCTCGACATGCACCTCGACCTGCGCCTCAACAGGGGCCTCAACTTGCGCCTCAACCTCAGGCTCGTCTGCGGTCTCAGGTTCAGAATTTTCAGGCGATTGAGAATTTCCCCCCAGCATTTCGGCGCCGTCAGGTTCATCCGAGTCGGGTTCGCCTGTGGTCCACAGTGATGGACGCCAGCCAGTTACCGGATCAACATCTGGGCCAGAATCCGGACCAGAATCAGGTTCGGCATCCGGTCCAACAGGTCCGTCCTCATCGACGGGATGGTCTAGGCTTTGTGCGCCCAGTTCTTCCAACGCCGAGATCGGCAGTTTGGCTGTGGGCATGGCCGATTTGTCGAGGTCTGACTGGGCACTAGCCGTCTTGCGAGCGAGCAGCAGGCCGGTAACAATACCGATGCCGGTTGCGGCCAATGCGATGATCATGCGGGCGGTAAAGCCAAGCGGGGCCTGCGCAGAAGGCACGAGCGCGTCTAGGCCGGTGATTGCAATTAGCCGTTCGAACAGAACCACAGGAACAATCAGGCTGCCAACCCCCAACAAAACGGCAAACCATAGCGCGACAATGGCGGGAAACGCCGGATGCGAACTGATCGGCGCTTTTGATGCTGACCGCTGCCCTTGATGCCGGGGCACTTGATCATGATTGGATAGCACGTCTGGTTGTCCCCGGTTACGTCGAGCGATCAAAGCTGCGGTCTACGCGGCTTTCGATGATGCCCCATTCGGTCCTACACTTAGCAAATGATGGTAAACGGATTGATAACGAAGAACATTGAGCGCCCAGTCATGGCTCTTCCGGACATGCTCGACGCCCCGGTTCCGCATGCAGTCCCACCCTGCTTTCCCATCCGCCAAATCGGCCAACGCATCAGCGCACCCTTGCGGATCATCTGCCGGAAATAAGCTGCCAGTTGCGCCGTCTGCGATCAATTCGCGGT
The DNA here is from genome assembly GCA_037968915.1 of Pontixanthobacter sp. GTDB lineage: Bacteria > Pseudomonadota > Alphaproteobacteria > Sphingomonadales > Sphingomonadaceae > Allopontixanthobacter. The sequence goes on along the minus strand of JBBKWK010000281.1, from coordinate 633 downwards.
GCCCACCGACATCGGATGCGGCCACGATCCGGCGCTGCGCCATCGCCTCCAGCGGTTTCAACGGGGTCACCAGATCGGTCAGCCGGCTGCGTTTGCGCGGATAGGCGAGGATGTCGACCATTGAATAATAGCGTTCGACTTCGTCATGCGGCACGCGTCCGGTAAAGATGATCACATTGGCGGCGGGTGAGGCGGCAGCCTGCGTGCGCAACGCGGCGTCCATCGGACCGCCGCCGACCAACAGCAATTGTGCGTCTGGCTGGCGCGCCCTGAGCAGCGGCATCGCGCCGATCAGATCGTCCAGCCCTTCATAATCATAGAAGCTACCGATAAAGCCGATCACCGGCCCTTTGCTGTCAATGCCAAGCTTGGCAGCGAGCGCATCATCGCGCCGCGGAGGATCGCCGAACAGCGTGAGATCGACCCCGTTGGGCGACAGGCCGATCTTGGCACCGGGAAAACCCCGTGAAATTAGATCATCGCGCAGGCCATTGCAGATGGTGAACACCGCATCGGCACCGGCGACCACGCGGTTTTCAAGCGCTCTTGTGGCGCGGTATTTGACCGATCCTTCGCGGCCGGTCAGATTGCCGACGGCGGCATCTTCCCAGAATGCGCGGATTTCATAGACCA
>JBBKWK010000280.1:0-6417 GCA_037968915.1 Pontixanthobacter sp. | reverse complement strand
CGGTGGTCCGCCGCCCGTGCCTTCCTCGATCCGCTAAAGGACAAACCCAATCTGGATATCCGCACTGGCGCTCTGGTCGAACGGATCATCGTCGAAGATGGCAGAGCGACCGGGGTTGTGATCCGGCGGGGCCGCAACAGCGAAACACTGCACGCTGCAGGCGGCGTAGTGCTGTCAGGCGGCGCGTTTGGTTCCCCGCAGATCTTGATGCTATCCGGCATTGGCCCCGGCGCAGAATTGCAGCGCCACGGGATCGATGTGGTGCTCGACAAGCCAGCGGTTGGATCAGACCTGCAGGATCATTGCGATTATCTGGTGGGATACGAACTTGATGATCTGGACTTGTTTGGCGGATCGCTGCGCGGGATCTGGCAAGTGGCTAAGGCCTTCGTCGAACATCGCCGTCACCGGACCGGAATGCTGACCACCAATTTTGCCGAAAGTGGCGGGTTTGTGACGCTGCGCCCCGATGCGCCCGCGCCAGATATCCAGTTCCACTTTATCCGCGCAATCATCCAGAACCACGGACGCGACAAGCTGAAGGAGCACGGCTTCTCCCTCCACGTCTGCGTCCTGCGGCCCGAAAGCCGCGGTTGGGTCAGATTGAACAGCGCCGATCCATCGGACGCTCCGGCGATCAATCCCAACTTTCTGACAGACCAGCGCGATATGGATTTGATGGTGGAGGGCGCGCGGCTGATGAACCGCATTGCGCAGACGCCGCCGATGTCCACCTTGGGCGCAAAGGACCGAAATCCCTTGGACTATGAAAACACCGCCGCTGTCGAAACGCGTATTCGCGAGGTTGCCGACACGATCTATCACCCGGTCGGCACCTGCCGGATGGGTCCGAGCGCGGATGATGTCGTCGATCCGACGCTGGCATTTCGTGGGATCAACAATCTCTGGGTCGCCGATGCCAGTATCATGCCGAGGCTTGTCTCAGGCAACACCAATGCGCCGAGCATCATGATCGGCGAACGCTGCGGCGAATTCGTTAAGGCAGCTCTGGCATGACACTCGATCCCTGTGATCGCCGCTCCGGGCGCGAAAGCGGCACCCACTTTCACTGAGCGGCGAAGACATCATGATCGGCGAACGCTGCGGCGAATTCGTTAAGGCAGCGCTGGCATGACGCTCGATCCCTGTGATCGCCGCGGACAGTTATAGAACCTTGACCATGGTGGCCAAGGGGACCGGGACTGCACCATTGGTGTCGAACCATTCGTCGGTAATCCGATAGCCGCTCTTAGAATAAAGCGGAATTCCAGCCATGGTCGCGGAGATTACAATCGATCCGAACCCCTCAGCGGATGCCGCTTTCTCTGCGGTTCCGATAATCAGTGTGCCGACACCTTTGCGGACATGATCGGGGTGGGTGTACATTGCCCGAATGCGCGCCGGCTCGGTTTGTGGATCAAGCAATCGTGGATCGCGGCCGGCACTGTGATCTCCGCCGTATAACGTCGCCCGCCTCGACCAGCCCCCACAGCCCACCAGAGTCCCGTTTTCTTCGACCCGGAAATAGGTGCCGTCGTGTATCAGTTCCAGATCCAGGCCCATGCTCATACGCGATGCAGCCACCTGATCGGGCGTAAGAAAATCGTTCTGCAAGCGGTCAATCGACAAGTTCATCAATTGCCTGATCGGATCAACATCCAGCAGCGAAGCAATTGATATTCGCAGCATTGCAATTGTCCCTACAAAAAAGGGGAAGCGACCAAAGATCGCTTCCCCCAAATTCATTCAATCGGCCGTGCGGCGCAATCAGAACTCGAAACGTGCTCTGACGTAATAGCTGCCTCCGTTGAAGCCGAACGGTGATGTCACCGTATATTCGGCCCCTGCGATCCCCGCATAGGGATTTCGCGTCGGATGGGTATCGAGCAGGTTCTGCGCGCCCACCGCCAATTCCAGCCCGTCCATGATGTCATAGCCAAGCTCTGCGTCGAAAGTCATTCTGGCCTTCGCGTCGATCGGCAGCGTACCATCATCCAGATGCGCTTCGTAGAAGTTGCCGTAATAATTGGCGCGCAGCAAACCGCGCGCCCGGCCCTGTTCGTGAGTCAGGTTCATGAAGCCCTTCCATTTGGGAAGGTTTTCTTCAAGCTGCCGGATACGGGTGGCAGAGATGGTCTGGCCCGCATTGACCACTTTGGTATCGGTATAGTTGCCAGCCAGCGTCAACCGGGTGGTGCCTGCCTCAGTCAGGAATAGTCTGGCGTTGACCACCAGATCGACACCCTGGGTCCGCGTGTCGAAATCGTTGTTGAAGAATGCAAACGAGGTCAGATCTTCAAAACCGGTAAAGTCGTTGCGGTCAATCGTTCCAGCCGCACCGAGTTCAGCCAACAATCCGGCTGTCGTGGTGCTTGTTACCGCGACACCTTCGCGACTTGCGAGGTACAACAGCGCGTCCGTGAAGTTGATCGTCGACGAGCGTGAGACACGGTCTGTCAGCTTGATGTTGAAGTAATCAAGCGTGACGGTGACGTTGCCGAAATCACCCGCAACACCCGCCGTGAAGCTTCGCGCCTTTTCGGGGCCGAGCTGCGGACGGTCAAGCCCAAGGCCGCCATTCGCTGTATCGGCAATAAAGTCCGACGCGATCAGTCCTGCCGGGCTGTTGAGCGGGAAAGTGCCTTCGTCCTGCAGCATACCGTTCGAGAACTGGGTGGTCACGTTGATTACGTTGGCCTGGCCAGCGGTCGGAACGTGAAAGCCCGTCGAATAGGTGCTCCGTACCCGGAATGCATCGGACAAGCGGTAAAGTCCGCCCAATTTCCAGGTGGTGGTGTTGCCGAAACTCTTGGTGTCTTCGTAACGAACAGCGGCCTGAATGGTCAGCGCTTCGATCAGATCAGCTTCGACGTCGAGATAGACGGCTTTATTGTCTTCTTTCGAGGTTCCGGCACTGTTGGTGCTGAAACCGCCGAAACCGTTGGAACTGGTCGAGAAGCCTTGGCCAAACGGGTAGGCGGCCGTGGGTTGTGCGAGCGGGCCAAGCGCGAATGATTCAGGATCGCCTGCAGTGATGGTAAATGCTTCGTCGCGATATTCCGCACCCGCCGCAACGTAGACTTTACCTGTCCCGACCGCGATATTGTAACCGACGTCAAGGTTAAAGACGTTTTCTTGCTGCGCATAGCCGCCCGGATTGAATTCTGTTGGCGTGTTGGGGCCGAGCGAAGCGTTAATCGTATTGCGGATGAAGAAATTGGCTTTGTTTTTGCCGTAGCGATAGCTCAAATCATAATCCAATCCGCCAAACACTTGTCCGCGAACGCCAACTGCAACCGACTTGTCTTCCACATCGCCGCCGAACCGGGGGGTAAAGCCGCCAGGGAACAGTTCAATGAAGGAAAAGCAGTTTGGATTCGCCGCCACTGACGCGGCAATCGTTGCATTGGGAATAAGGCCGCCTTGGGTCAGCGGGATGCCGGCTGGACAATCGCCCGCCGTGGTGTTGGTCAGATCGCCGACCAGCACCGAAGCAACGCCGTTCGGGTCAGCAAAACCGGTTGTCGGATTCACGAGCGGCCCGGCAAATACTCCGCCGCGGTTGGTCGGGTTACGGAAATAGAACCCGCCATCGACATTGCGTTCAGCGTAGTTGCCGAACGCATAAACTTCGATCGCTTCACTGAGTTCAAGGCCGAAATTTACAAAGAACTTGAAATCGTCATTAACGTTGGGCTGGCCCCAGATCTGGGCCGGATCGGCCACTGCGGTGTTGCCAGCTGCAATCAGCGCCGCAGCATCGTCACGCTGGACTGATCGGCTGGTTGCATCCGATTCGCCATATTCAGCGCTAAGATTGATGAAACCGTTGTCGGTAACCGGAAAACCGATATTGGCCGCAAACTGATAATTATCGCCATCGCCTGCGTAGGTGGAGCCCCATTTGCCGCTCACCGAACCGCCACTGGCATCATCCTTGAGAATGAAATTCAAAACACCCGCAATCGCGTCAGAACCGTATTGCGAGGATGCGCCATCGCGTAAAACTTCGACTTGCTTGAGCGCAATGGCGGGAATGACCGAAATGTCCGGTCCCTGCGAACCATCGGCAATGCCGCCGCCGAGGAAGGCGATGACCGCAGCACGATGTTGGCGTTTGCCGTTCACCAGAACCAGCGTGTTATCCGGCGAGAGGCCGCGAAGATTGGCCGGGCGCACCAGCGTGGCCGCGTCCGAAATCGGCTGCGTGTTCACGTTGAACGATGGCACCGACACGCGAAGCAAGTTGCCGACATCACTGTCTGCCTGGTTGCTCAGTTCTGCGCCGGAAACAATGTCCACTGGCGCAACTGTGTCCGCTGCCGTTCGCGCGGACTGGCGCGTTCCGGTTACGATGATTTCGGGCGCATCTGCCGCCGACGCTGTAGTTTGCGCGAATGCCGGTGATGCGACAACCATCGATACTGAAAGTAGCGAAGCCGATGCAAGACAAACCGTTTTGAACGATCTTTTCATGCTGTAATTCCCCTCCTGAAGTAACTTTCTTTATGTATGAAACCATCTCTCTGAGGCAACAAGACTGCTTCCCACAGGTATTCGAGATTGGCGCACCACTGTTGCAAATGTAACTCAGTCAAAAAAAGGGGCCGGAGCGGCTGGCTCCGACCCTTAGAGGTGATGTTCGCAGGAGGAACATGGGTTGGCGGAACCTTGGAAGATAAGACCCAGGGCCCCGCCAATCTGGAGATTAATTGTAAGCGCGTTCTCCGTGCTCGCCGATGTCGAGACCATCGTGTTCAACTTCGGGATTAACGCGCAGGCCGATCACGGCCTTGACGATGTACGCGGTTATCAGAGTGCCAATTCCGGCCCATGCAATCGAGACGATTACTGCCTTGAACTGGATGATCACTTGAGCCGCCATTGCTGTGGAGCCGTCGCCCGGTCCGCCAAATTGCGGCTGATAAACGATGCCGGTACCGATCGCGCCAACAATCCCGGCGATGCCATGGATGCCAAACACATCGAGCGCATCGTCATAGCCGAGCTTGTTCTTGAGCTTGGATACCGCGAAGTACGCTACCACCGATGCGACGATGCCGAGCACAATCGCGCCGAACGGTCCGCTGTTACCAGCAGCCGGGGTCACTGCGACCAGTCCGGCAATAACGCCTGAGCAAAAGCCCAGGGCTGAACCCTTGTGACCAGCCAACCGTTCCATCACCATCCACGCAAAGGCGCCCGCCGCTGTCGCAACAAAGGTGTTGATCATCGCCAGACCGGCAAAACCGTCTGCTTCGAGTTCCGACCCAGCGTTGAAACCGAACCAGCCAACCCACAAAAGGCCGGTGCCGATCATGGTCATTACCATCGAGTGCGGCGGCATCGGTTCGGCCGGATAACCCTTCCGCTTGCCCAGAACCATCGCGAGCACCAGAGCGGAAACACCGGCATTGATGTGCACCACGGTGCCGCCGGCAAAGTCGAGCGCCCCCCAACCGAAGATCAATCCGCTGACGCCAGCATCGCCGCCATCGTACCAAACCATATGCGCGATCGGGAAATAGACGACCGTCAACCAGATCGCGGTGAACAGCATGGCTGCGGAGAATTTCATCCGCTCAACCGTCGCCCCCAGAACCAGCGCAGCGGTGATTGCGGCGAAAGTCATCTGGAAACAGATAAACACATACTCGGAAATGACTTCGTCTGAGAATGTCGCGGCCGTGCTTTCCGGCGTTACACCCGCAAGGAAAAGTTTTGAAAAGTTGGAAATGAATACGCTACCGTCACCGCCGAAGGCCATGGTGTAGCCCCACATCACCCAAATCAGCATCGCCAGCGCCGCAGCGCCGCCAACCTGCGTCATGGTGGAGAGCATGTTCTTGGACCGGGTCAGGCCGCCATAAAACAGCGCAAGGCCCGGCAGGATCATCAGCAGGACCAGAATGGTGGATGTCATCATCCAGGCATTGTTACCCGGATTGGCGACCGCGGGAGTGGCCTCGGCAACTGCCGGAGCCATCTGCGTGACTGCTTCGGCGGCTTCCTGCGCGAACGCAGTGCTGGCGGCGAACATTGACGTGCAAAACACGCCTGCGCCGCAAATTAATTTACGGATCATCGTTATATCTCTCAGGTCAGTCACAGGGCTGTGTCACCGGTTTCACCGGTACGGATGCGGGTTGCCGAAGCCAGGTCGAAGACAAAGATTTTGCCATCGCCGATGCTGTCGGTGCCGCCGGTTTGTTGGATGGTTTCGACCACTTGCTCGGCAATCTCATCGCTCGCGGCGATCTCGATTTTCACCTTGGGCAACATATTGGTCGAATATTCCGCCCCGCGGTAAATTTCGGTCTGGCCTTTTTGGCGGCCAAAGCCTTTTACTTCGGATACGGTCATGCCCGCCACGCCAACTGCGCTGAGCGCTTCGCGGACTTCATCGAGCTTGAATGG
>JBBKWK010000279.1:0-10261 GCA_037968915.1 Pontixanthobacter sp. | reverse complement strand
TCGTTCTGTGCCTGGATTCCTATGGGAGACAAGGCAAACGAAGTTGCAATAGCAACGAGTAGTATATTTTTCATCTGATCATCCTTTTTTAAGTGGATGATCGGCCAGTGGGGGTCCGCGGCGGTACGACCCGCTATCCTTCGCGGGCGACTCATGGTCGATCGGAAAGGCGGCAACTGCGGAATGCCGCGTTCGGGAAATATAACATACGCCGATCGGCGAGTCAGTCAATGCTTTGAAGACAATTATCTTTTACTCATAACATATTGAAACTAAGATTATTTCTATAATACTTGTATAAACTCGACAGATTGAATGGTACAAATACGACATCGCTAGGCAGATTAGTATTATAGTTTTACATTAGCTCTCTCGTCCCGTTGCTTGCGGCTTACAAGTCTGATGGCCGCGCAAAAGTGCTTTGGCCTTCGTTCGCCGCCACCAACTAGGAGGACTGCAGGTGGGCGCGAAGCAGACGCGCAACAATCACCGCGATAATGTCCGCTATCGCTCTTTGACTACTGAATAGCGGACTGTCGCAAAACCACCCACTTTCGGACATTGCGCGGGTTTGTGCATTCACCAAAAGCAGACTGTCAGCTATTCGTAGTTTTGAGATAAAAGCGGACTGTCGGCTAACGACCCAATTTGCGACATTCCGGACAGCAAGGTCGCTTCCCGAAACCTGCTATTCGCTCTGGCAGGGTTAAGCGCAGGAATTGAGTTGCAAGCAGGCGCACGGCTGGCTTTGTTTGGGCAACAAAGCTTACCGCGTTACACATAGTGCTGCGGCGTAGGTCAGGAACAAAACAGGCGGGGCCGCGAACAGCCCCGCCCTTTTATCCTCCAATTCCGAATTGTCTCACATGCGTATTTTAGCACGCAATCCAATCGAACGTGGCGGAAGTACATTCGTTCGAAAGCGCCGGACATTGGCGGTCAAGATCGTCTGATTGTTCAGCGGTGTATTGGCCGCACTCGATTCCGAGAAATCGTTGAATAGGTTGTTGGCATAGGCCGTCAAGGACCACTTATCAGTCTGATAACCAATGGCAATATCCGCCCGTCCATAGCTAGGAAGCGTATAGCTACCGCCGCGCCCGCCAATTACAGTGAGGACGTTGCCTTGCCATGAATAGCTGGTGTTGAAGATCAGATCAGCGCCATTGCCGAGCGGCTGTGTATATTCTCCGAACACAGAAAACTGTGTCTTGGGCGATCCGGGCAAACGGTCGCCGTCTTGCCCCGCTTCGAGAAGTGTCCCAAAGCCCGGCGGCTGAATGGTTTGAACCAACCCAGGAACCTCTGCGGTCAGTTTGGCATCAGTATAGCTGAAGTTACCGCTGATACGCAGGTTATCGGTCGCATTCCAACTGCTCGACAATTCGAACCCCTTGGATTCAGCCGACACGCCATTCAACGTAATACCGGTGCCCGCGTTGATGGATGTCGCCGCAATTTGCGGATTCTTCCAGTCGATGAAGAAGATCGAACCATTCAAGGTCAGGTCGCCATTAAGCCAAGTCGTTTTGGCTCCAATTTCGTAGCTATTGACAGTGTCCGGCTCAAAGGAGCGTTCATTGAGAGGATAGAAGTCGTTCGGGCCGGTGCCGAATTGCTGTCCGGGAGCCAGAAGGCATAATTCCTGAACTCCTGGGACAAAAACATCGGGACAAGGATCTCCGCCATTTGTGCCGCCAACCCGGAAGCCCTGACTGAAAGTGGCATAGACTGTGTTTCCACGACCAAATTTATATGCAGTATTGAATTTGAACAATTGACCGTTACGCGATTGGTCAGGAGCCAATGCAAGTTGGTTTTCGATGTCGGCAAGCGGATATGGATCGAACTCCGGTCCGGCAAACAATGGGAATTCAGTCGAGCTGGCTGTTTCTAAGGAATAATCATAATAGCGACCGCCGACTGTGACGGACCATGCATCCGTAATGTTATAGCCGATCTCGCCAAAAACGGCGAACTCTTCGAGACTTGTTCGGTCTGCTTCGAAATATTCCAGATCATTCAAATCTGGCCGGGCTCCGACTAGCGCACCGTATCCTGGTGTGAATTCAGACGACAGAGCATTATAGTCATTCTTGTTGTAGAACGCGCCGACGATCCAGCTTAGTGGACCTGTACCTTTTGAGACAAGGCGGAGCTCCTGATTAAAAATCTCTGTTTCTTCGTCTTCAAATGTAAACGCAGTGAAGGCTGGGAATGTTTCATAAGAATATTCCAGCGAAATCAGCAAATCGGTCTGATCCCTCTGGCCATTTTCCTTCACCTTCGCATAACCGGTTGCCGAAGTCAGTTCCGCAAATCCGAGATCAGCAGTGACCTCAAGCGCCAACAGTTGGCTATCGCGCTCGTTCGGCTCCGGATAGCGAGCACCAAATTCATATTGCCCCGAGGGGATGGTCGTGGTGCGGAACGAGGAGGTATTGCGCCCGCCATATTCGCTATTCTGGAAATAATAGGTCAGCGTTGCATCCAACGCATCGATCGGCTGCCAGCGGGCGGCAATGCGGCCCGAAAACGATTCCTCAGTATTGGCGTCTTTGATCGGGCTGAAATTGGCAGCTAGGTCTGCCGGATCGTTAAAATCCGGATCCGGATTGGAAACGCCCGGCTGCGTGACCACATATGGATAGTCGATGAAGCCCTTGTCATTCAGATAGTCGAATGAAGCACGCAGGGCCAAATTTGCTGAGACAGGCACGTTGAGGGTAACCCCGACATCGCTGCTGATCCCATCACCTTCTTTGTAAGTGTAGGCATCTGCGCGGCCCTCAAGCTCAAGCTCCGAAAAATTGGGCTTGTTGGGGATATAGCGAATTGCACCGGCCAGCGTTCCCGCACCGTAAAGCGTTCCTTGCGGGCCAAGCAGCACTTCCACTCGCTGTAAATCGTTCAGACGAAGGTCAATAAATAACGGAATATCGCCAACATAGGTCGCAACGCTGCCGCCGCCATCTTCCTGACCAAAAGCTGCCTCAATCGGGTCTGCATTCAGGCCGCGAACTACGATCCGGTTGCCATCGCGGCCGCCCTGATCGGCCACGTTGATGCCGGGCACAAAGGCCACGAGTTCCGAAATGTCGTCAAACCCCTGGGTCTCGATCTGCTCGCCGCCAACTGCCGAAATGTTGATCGGGATATCCTGGATCGATTCGGCCCGGCGGGTGGCGGTAACAATGATGATGTTCTTGTTTGAGGCCACTTCCGCTTCTGCGGGCGCCTCTTGTGCGAAGGCCGGTACTGCAATCAAAGCCGCACCAACCGGCAACGCCAACAGGCTTACGGTCATTTTGAGATGACTCTTGTAATTCGAAATTCGTGCCATGGTTATCCCTTTGATCAGCCAATCTGAGCTTGCGCGTTGCAAACGGTTTGGTCTCTAGTTACGTTTCAAGCTATATGTTTTTGACAAAATAAGGTCCTGAATGAGGCCGAATTGCTAAAATGATGTTCATTGTGGCGTTCCGGACACAAAATTTGATTTTTTGAACTGGATTCTCGCCATGAAATTGAGAGTGAAATGAATTTCATCGCATGACCGAGCTAAATCTCATGGGCGGGCTGTTGCTGCTCAAGAAAAAGAATTTTGAGACTGTGCACGCACAAGCGATCGAAATGATCAAGCGGGCAGCCCGCGACCCCTTGCCGTATTTCTTACTTGGTATCATTGCAGCAGAGCACGGTAATTTCCGCAAAGCCCCGGAATTGTTCACAAAAGCTATCGAACTCGATCCGAATGTGCCGCATTTTCATGTCTATTATGCCAAGATGCTGTCGACGGCCGGTCAACAGAATGCCGCAAAGCGTTGCGCCGACAGGGCGGCACAATTGGGCATAGAGGATGCCGATTTGGCCGATACAATCGGAGTTGTATACAGCCGTGCGGGATATCACGAGAAGGCAATTCCGTTTTTTGAAAAAGCCGTTTCGCTGGACGGTGGACAAGCCAATTACCATTATAATCTGGCCGCATCTGCCCAATTTATTGGGGATTTTGCGACTGCGGAACGGGCGTATCAAGACACACTTGCACTGAACGATACGCACTACCGGGCATGGTCGTCCTTAATCTCGCTCGAAAAGCAATCCGACCGTAACAACCAACTTCCCGCTCTGACAGCGCTGTTCGAGCAGGCCGGAGGTGATGCCGACGCCCGGCTTCAACTCGGCCATGCCATCGCCAAGACGCTGGAGGATATGGGACGACACCGGGAAAGCCTGGATTGGTTGTTCCGGGCCAAAGAAGCCAAGCGAGATCAGCTGCGCTATGACCGCGAAGCCGGCAGGGCGCTGTTCGCAAAGACAAAGCAGACATCCGGATCGAAGAAGGAGAATCCAGCGGACGCTGCGGAAGTTTCGCCGATCTTTGTGGTCGGCCTGCCCCGAACCGGCACCACGCTGGTCGATCGAATCTTGTCGTCCCATCCTGATGTCATATCCGCCGGCGAACTCAACGTATTGGCTGAGTTAGTGAAGGAGGCCGCAAACACCCCTTCAAATCTCGTAATGGATGCCGACACAATGCAGCGGGCGGGTTCGATTGATCTGTCCGCCATCGGCGCGGCCTATATTGAAAACACAGCCGAGAGGGCGGGCGGATCAAAGTGGATGGTCGACAAGATGCCGCTGAATTTCTTCTATGCCGGGATTATCCATCGTGTCCTGCCAAACGCACGCGTCATCGCCCTGCGGCGCGGTGCGATGGACAGTTGCCTGTCGAACTTCCGGCAGCTTTTTTCGACCCAATATTCCTATTACAATTACACCTTTGATCTTGAAGACACGGCCGAATTTTATCGCCTGTATGAAAATTTGATGGCCCACTGGCGCGGCACGTTGCCCGGGGACCGGTTCATGGAAGTGCGCTATGAAGACATTGTCCTTGATCAGGAGACCCAGACACGCCGCATGCTGGATTTCTGCGGATTGGAATGGGATGACGCGTGCATGCGCTTTCACGAAAATGCAGCCCCGGTCTCTACCGCCAGTTCCGTCCAAGTCCGCCAACCGCTTTATTCCGGATCGATCGGGCGATGGAGGAAATATGGCGATGGGCTGGACATCTTGAAGACAGCGTTGGGCGATCTGGCTGAATCCTAGGACCAGGCCCTAGAGGTCTTCCAGCGGCACATAGTCAATATCAAAGCCAAAGCAGCGCGGCGAAACCACCTTCAAAGCGTCCCTTGATCGGTAGAATTCCGGACAACCAGTGGCGAAGACCGACACTCGCTGGCCGTACCGCAAGCGTTCTGCATTGATCGGTGTCCCGGTTTCATAATCCACGATGGTGATCAAGTCCGGCACGCTTGCGACCACCCTGTCGCCATGTTTGGCGAGCAGGAATTCATTCTTGATGCTGACACCTAGAGTATCGCCTAACCCGTCAAATGCCTCGATCGTTGCTTCGCCGACGTCAAAACCGCCAATGATCCTGGTGACCTTGTCAATTACTTTGCCTGTGAAAATGTGGCGGCAAGCACCATAGACCGATCCCGCAAAAACGCGTTGTAAGGGCTTCAGAAGCGTATCGGCCTGTCCCCTGTTCTCGCGCAGCATCTGGCCCAGTTTCACAGTAAAGCTCAGCGTACCGGGAATGATAGATCGCTTGAGTTCGGCGCCAGTCATGGGATGTTCCGCCGCTGTAATCATGCCTCCCGCTGCCATCGAGTAGCTGCGAATATGGCGCTCATAAATATCCGTTGTGGCAACTTCGAAGGTGGCCGTGTTTCCGGCATAGTCATAGGCCACCGCCGGGGTCGGTCGCACACCCGCGATTGCGTAAGACATCATTTGCGCTTCCGGCAGTGCCCGGCCCATGCCGTCACCGTCGATTACCGGAATATTTTTGCCAGTTGCCGCGACCAAGGGGATCAAAGAATTCCCTCCGCCGATCTCGAACGGGGCCACAGCATCAACCTTGCGTCCGACATATTTTTCGAACGATTCCAAGGTACGAATTGCGTCATCTATCGAAGGAAGTAATTCCAGGCTTACTGTCGGTGCGCCAACACTGCCGATGGTCACCACAAGTGCATCATCGTCTAGATCTTCGGGCTGGATTACCTGGACCGGCCCGTATTTCTTGATCGCTTCACGAGCAATCAGCTTGGGAACATGCGGATCACCGCCGCCGCCAGTAGCGAGGAAAACCGACCCGAGCGCCAAATCATCCAAATGTTCGAGGCCGAGCGTTTTCATGAGGATGCTCCGGCTGCAAGATCACCGATTACTTTGACTCGCAGCCGGGTGGCCCCTTCGTCCATGTAGGGTATGGCAGTTTCCTCAATATCAACCGGCTTGATGCTGCCTATGTCCGCCCCAGCTTTCACCGCACGCATGGTTGCCTCGGCAATGACGGTTTTGACGGCATCTTCCCGAGGCGTTTCGCGATAGAAGAACATCCGTTCCGCCTCCCCACCAACTTGAGCAATTGCCGCGCCAATCGCATTGGCTACGCCCGCGTTTTCCGGGCGGTACAGCCGCGAGGCCGCCTGCAAACTGCCGGTAACTAAAACAGCCCCGCCGCCAACCAGGATCACGGGCATGTCTTTACCGCCCGGTTTCATCATCTCGATGCTCTGGTCCAACATGGCATGCATGGTCGCAGTGGCCTGCTCGACTACGGCTGGCGGAAGATCGGCAACTTTGGCTGGATCTCCGATCTTTGCGGCACCGCTGGCCACAAGAATATCGGTTGTAGTCAGGGTCGCCCCGCCGAATACCAATCCTTCTGTAACCAGATTATGCCCGACCGATTGAGGGCCAATGGTTCTGCCCTCATCTAGAACCAAGCTGCCACCGCCAAGGCCAATTGCGAGGACATCCGGCATTCTGAAGTTCGTCCTGACACCGCCAATTTCGATCACTACATTGGACTCTCGCGGGAAGCCGCCCTGCAGGACGCCGATATCCGATGTTGTTCCACCAATATCGACGACAATGGCCTCATGCAGTCCCGTCAATTTATATGCGCCGCGCAGTGAATTGGTCGGACCGGATGCAAAAGTCAGCGCCGGATAGGCTCGGACAAAATCGGCGTTCATCAAGGTACCGTCATTCTGGCTAATATAGGCCGGGCAATTCAATCGGCGATTGCGCAGGGCGGTTAAAAATGACCCAACCACCCGATCCGCAAACGGCAACAGTGCCGTATTCAGAATAGCCGCATTCTCGCGTTCCAACAGGCCAAGCCGGCCAAAATTATGAGACAGGGTAATCCGGGCATCAGGAATGGCAGAACGGATTTTGGCGGCGACGGTTTCTTCCGGTCGTGCATTCATCGGCGAGAAGGCCGAGGCGATCGCGATATTTTTAATTCCCTTTTTGACGAGATCGGAAATCAGCGCAGTAACTTCATCATCACGAAGTTCCGCGACCGGAAAGCCGTCATAAAGATAGCCACCGTGGAGCATGTAGACATGCCCGCCGAGCTCGCCGGAAATATCCTCCGGCCAATCCACCATTGGGGGCATACCTCGCCCAGACGGGAGGCATATCCGTACCGCCGCAACAGGAGACAATTCGCGCCGCTCCACAATCGCATTGGTGAATTGTGTGGTCCCGATCATCACAGTTTCGATGGCTGCCTGAGACACGCCGCCATCTGCAAGCAGCGTGTCCAACGCATCGGTAATGCCGCTGACAACATCCGCCGAAGTGAGTGCCTTTGTGGCTGCGATGATTGTGTCACCGCTAAGAATGACTGCATCGGTGTGCGTGCCGCCGACATCGATACCAATTCTCATAGGGAGCGCGCCTCACGCTTGCGCCACGCCAATGCAGTGTAGACAATCCCAGCCAGGACCACTGCATCCAAGGCAGCAATTCCGGTTAAGGTGGGAAGGATCGCCTCGGACGCCAGCACTGCGAAAGCGGCACCGATCGCCCAAGCAATCAGCCCAGGCGCGTTTACACCGCTATTCTCCTCCAACGCATTGATCGTGTAGGCCGCCGGGCGGATGAGAATATAATCGATGATGATTACCCCGGCGACCGGGATGAAGATCACTGAGAGATAGAACAGAAATGTGATGAAATTTTCGAGGATATTCATCAGCGCCGCACCGACACCTAGTGCAGCGAGGCCAATGGCCAACCACCGCCCGTTGGCCTTGGGGAACGTCGCCTTGACGCTCAAAATAGTGCTGTAGAGATTGAGTGAATTGAGTACCCAGCTGCCGGCAATTACGATCGCAAATGCACCAAGCCCCAAATTCAAATCGAGCATGATATCGAGAATATCCGACTTGCCGGAAACCGAACCAGCCAGACCGGCCGCCGCCATCACAACCAGTTCAACAATCAAATATGCGATGACCGCCGTATAGACCGCGCCTGACCAGTTTTTCACAAACCGGGTGATGTCTGGCAAAATGATCGCACCGATAATTACCGCGCCGACAATCGCGGAAATGCCGTCACCCAAGGTCATCGTCGCAGTCTTCTGGATCGCCATAATTTCGCTCAGTGGCTGGGTATCCAATGCGGATTTGGCGAGGAGAAATGTCACGAAGGCCAATATCGGCACCATCGCCGTGGCCAATAGGTTGATCGCTCTGAAACCTACCAAGGTTGTTACGGTCATGCAGACGCTGGCGAAGACCGCCAAACCCAGCGTCGAGAGGCCCATTCCCCAAACATCGAAGGCCAGGCGCGCAACCGCATCGGCAAACAGATTGATATTGATCCCGAACCAGCCAAGCAGAGAAATTGCGAATGCGATATTGACCAAACTCGCACCGAGATCGCCAAAAGCAGCGCGCACAAGCAGGTAAGAACTCATCCGGCACCTTGCGCCTATTACGCCCATGGTCATGCCAACAATTGTGATGATGACCGAACCCCAGATCAACGCCCATACTGTGTCCATCGCGGACAAGCCCTGGGAAACCTGCAATCCGGTGATGAATGTCGGAAGTGAGAACGATACCATCGCCGCAACTGCGGCGACGCGAGGCCAGGGGACCAACTGGTTGTCCGTAATGGCGACTGCCGAAAACTCGTTGATCTCTTCGGCCATGTTTTCCCTCACAATGCCCGGGACATGGCTTGATTATTCAATAACGTCCACCAGACATGTCTAATCCATTGTGTCCCAAATCGGATTTTGAAGGTTTAGCTCAGATCGAACCAAAATTTTGCGATTCACGCAGAAACAAAATACGGCTTATAGGTTGGTGCAACAGGACAGTGACATGACCAGGAAAAAACGCGCTATCAAACTGGACCAGATCAACCGCAATATATTGTCCATCACTCATTTGAATTCTGATATTTCAAATCAAGATCTGGCGGAACGGGTCGGCCTTTCGAACAGCGCCTGTTTCCAGCGCATGAAAGCGTTGAAAGAGGCCGGTTATTTTGTGAGTTTTCATACGGATCTTGATCTTGATCGGATGGTTGAACATGTGCTGGCTTACGTGGAATTCACACTCGAAAACAACAGCCCCAAGGCGCGCCTAACATTTGAAGCAGTAATCGAAAAAATCCCCGAGTTCATGGACTGTCTGCGGGTGACTGGCGATGTAGATTACATCTGCTTCACTTGTTGCTCCAACACTCAGGCTCTTAATGCGTTGGTCGATACCGTGGGCGGTAACGAAAGTCTCGGTGTGAAAACCATAAAAACGCGGATCATCTTGGACCGCGCCAAATGGTATCTCGGCTATCCGCTTGCGCGCTTGAAATGGCTCGGAGATTGACCTTCCGGGCGATAGGTGGAGAGCCATGGCGTCGCAAAGGCAGTTGCCTCCACCATTTGGAAGCGCAGTTAGTTCGAACGTCTGTTGATTTGCGCAAAGCGCTCGACCAATAATCACCGCGCCAATGTCCGCAATCGCTCTTTCATCACCCGAAAGCAGACCTTCCGTCACCCAGTTCCTGCCGCTCCAGCCGCCTGTCCGCTAACGACCCATTAGCTGCCGTTCGGACTAGTTCAATTCTATGTCGACTTTTGCCCCAACAAATACTCTTCACCGCAAGCAGACGATCTTTTGGGCTAGCACCTTAACCTGGCTATTTAGTAGAAGGCGGATGCGCGGCGCATGCATGTTGACCGGAAGCAGACGGATGCCGCGTTAGAGGGAATTCCTTCAATTACCAGGCCAACTTCCTACAGTCGCGGCTCGCCATCCTGAATTGATAGCGGCCGCAGCTACGAAGACTTGACGCATGTTTCAGCTGCGACTTGCTGCGCCGTTGCACTTAGACGCTGTCGATTGCGCCGATTAGCAAAATTGGAGGC
>JBBKWK010000278.1:0-8846 GCA_037968915.1 Pontixanthobacter sp. | reverse complement strand
ATGACAAGCTGATCGACAGCCCGATTGCCGATATGAAAAACGTCGGCCCGCGCGGTGCAGGTTCCATCACGGCCGCGCAGTTCCTCCAGCGTTTTATCGCCAAGGGTACGCCCTGGGCGCATTGCGATATTGCCGGGATGGCCTGGGCGGACAAGGCTGGAGTAACCTGGGACAAGGGTGCGACTGGCTTTGGCGTACGCCTTATGGACCAGTACATCCGCGACACTTTTGAAAATACGACGGAAGATTGAGCGTAAATAATGGCCCGCACATCACATAAGGCAGAATTGCCCAGCAAGATCTGCCAGACGTGCGGGCTACCATTCAATTGGCGCAAGAAATGGGCGCGCGAATGGGATAATATCCGTTACTGCTCCGAACGCTGCCGCCGCTCAAAAAACAGTACGGCGGTGAAGAAGACAGCTGCAAAGAACCCGATTATCTTTACACCGGATGTCGATGCGAGTTGATTTCTACCTGCTAGACCGTGATCCTGCGGAAGCTGTAATCCCGTCACTTTCGCGCGCGGCAAAACAGGCGGGCGAGCGCGTGCTGGTGGTGTCGGACGATGCTGAGCAGCTTGGCCGGATAGACAAGGCGCTGTGGGAATCGGCGCCAGAAGCATTTTTGGCTCACGGCATCGCGGGCGAGGCTCACGATGAGCGTCAGCCAGTGCTGCTGTCATCGAGAATTGCGCCGGTCAATGCAGCGAAGTTCGTTATTCTGGCCGACGGCAAATGGCGTGATGAAAGCAGCCAGTTTGCCCGCACATTTCTGCTATTTGGCGAAGACCGACGGCAGGAAGCGCGCAAATGCTGGACTGTGCTGGGTCAAAATGAAGCGATGGAGCGGCACTTCTGGAAACAGGAAGGCGGAAAATGGCGCGAAATAATCTAACGAATTAGAGTGACTTAGACTTAAATGTCCGAAACGGTTATAGTCATCTCCGTAACTGGAGTGAGCGGCGATGGATCGATTCGTTTTCACTGTTATTGTACCTCTCCTTATGAGCGCATGTGGCTCGGACGGTTCCGGCAAACGTGAAGTCGAAAATGATGGCGTTATCGCCGCCACGGCATCTGCAAATAATGGCACATCAACGATGCGGTCGGGCAAGAATTTGCGGGCTGATTTGCCGGCCGGCTTTACACTTTATCCCGGCGCCAAAGTGATCAACAACACAGCAGTGGCCAATCAGGACGGCGATGGCGGACTGATCATCATGCAAAGCAATGCTGCGCCTGCCGACATGGTCAATTTTTACCGTAAACAGGCTGAGAAAGCAGGGATCAAGCTCGATCTGGATATAGCCACGGATAATGGCGCGATGATTGCCGGTAACGGGCCGAACGACACGACCTTCACGTTTAACGCGGCTGGTACGGCCAATGGGTCGGCAAAGAAAACCAACGGATATCTGACCGTTTCGCATGGATTGAAGTAATCCGGCGTCATTACGGCCATCGCTGCCAATTCTGCAGACTGAGATGACCGAGCAAGAATCCTTGCGATAATTGCTTTGCGCGGGTAGGGGCGCGCGCAACTACAGCCTCCCAATCATCCACGTAACAGGAAATTCCCATGGCGGTTACCCGCACCTTTTCGATCATCAAACCCGACGCCACACGCCGCAACATCACTGGCGCAGTTACCAAGATGCTGGAAGAAGCCGGCCTGCGCGTCGTCGCATCCAAGCGCATCCAGATGACCCGCGAACAGGCCGAAGGCTTCTACGCCGTGCATAAAGAACGCCCGTTCTTTGGCGAACTGGTCGATTTCATGATCAGCGGCCCGGTTGTGGTCCAGGTTCTGGAAGGCGAAAACGCCATGCAGGCCAATCGCGACATCATGGGCGCGACCAATCCCAAGGATGCCGAAAAGGGCACCATCCGTGCCGTACTGGCTGATAGCATCGAAGCCAACACCGTCCATGGTTCGGATTCGGACGAAAACGCTGCGACTGAAATCGCCTATTTCTTCAAGCCGGAAGAAATCGTCGGATAATTCGATACATCGCCGAAAAATCAGAGGGCCGTCGGAACAATCCGGCGGCCTTTCTTGTATTTGCAACCATGTGTTAGCGGTCAGAACTCATCCGCCACGTCGAGCAGTCCCGTCAGCCGTTTCGGTGCGACGGAGCGCCAGCTCCTTTGCAGCCAATAATTGACCTGACTCCAGTCCACCCCTGCGCGGTTGAGGATTACGCCGACCCAGCCGCTGGCACCGTAATAGGCGGGTCGGAAAAAGGTTTCCGGATCACGGGCGATGAGGTCTGCCATTTCGTCCGGTCCACTGGTTTTGGCGAGCAGCGCGATATGCGTTTCGCCATGATGCTGGTCATTGAAATAGGCGAAATATTTGCCGCTCTTCCCGCCAGTGCGCCAACCGGGTGCGCCGTGGCTTTCGCGCTCCTCAGCCTCGGGCAGTGCGAGCGCAAGTTCACGAACCTGCTCGAGCAAGTAATCGGCGTCATAGGGCCGCAGGACATAATCATTGAGTACGCGGGGGTAGAGCTGGTGTTCGGCGAGACGCACCCGGTCCGCCAATGCCTCAGCGGCGTCGCCAGCCATGATGGCAACTTCCACTTGTCCCAAGATTTCGCCCGCATCCAGTTCACTGCTGACCAGGTGGACCGTGGCTCCGGCTTTGAGATCGCCTGCCTCCAGCGCGCGCGCATAGGTGTTTAGCCCGCGATATTTTGGCAGCAGTGAAGGATGGATGTTGAGCATGCGCCCATGCCACCGCTCGACGAATTCGTCCGACAGTATGCGCATATAGCCCGCGAGCGCGATGATTTGCGCGCCTGCTTCCAGCGCCGCAGCTTCCATCGTGGCATCATGGGCGGCGCGGTCCATTCCCTTGTGCGGGAGGGCGAAGGTGGCGATGCCTTCGGCTTCGGCCAGTTTCAATCCATCAGCTGCGGGATCATTGCTGGCCGCCAGCACCACCTCATATCCCGCGCCTGCCATGCGGCTGGCATAGAGCAGTGCGGCCATATTGGTGCCACTGCCCGAGATAAATATCGCGACGCGCGTTTTGTCAGCCAAGATGCTCGGCTTCCCAGTCAGTCTTTGCGGACCAGGTCCCGGCCGATCCGCGCACGGTGCAGCCTTTTGGTCCCTCGACAATCTCTCCGACCCTGACCACGCTCTCGCCAGCTTCGGTGAGTTCGGTAGTCAGCGAATCGACATACTCTGCCTCGACCGCCAGCACCATGCCGACCCCGCAATTGAACGTGCGGGCCATTTCTTCCGGCTCGATATTGCCCTGACTTTGCAGGAACGCCATCAGGCGGGGCTGTTCCCAAGCGCCCGCATCGACCACCGCATGCGCCCCATCGGGCAGAACGCGGGGGATGTTCTCCAGCAATCCGCCGCCGGTTATATGCGCGCAGGCGACAATTTTACCGCTGCGAATCGCAGGCAGCAGGCTTTTCACATAAATTCTGGTTGGTTCGATAAGGTGATCGATCAGCAACCTGTCCGCATCGAACAGGGCCGGGCGATTCATTTTCCAGCCTTTGTCCTCCGCCAACCGGCGAACGAGCGAATAGCCATTGGAATGAACACCCGAACTGGCGAGGCCCAGCAAGACCTGCCCGGGTGCTACCTTGTCGCCGGTCAATTGCTCGCCGCGCTCCACCGCGCCAACACAAAAACCTGCCAGGTCATAGTCACCCGGCGCATACATCCCGGGCATTTCCGCCGTCTCGCCCCCGATCAGCGCACATCCCGCCATCATGCAGCCCTGCGCAATACCCGCCACGACTCGCTCGGCAATGCCGGTTTCCAGCTTGCCCGTAGCGAAATAATCCAGAAAAAACAGCGGCTCTGCACCCTGAACGATCAGGTCGTTAACGCACATTGCGACCAGATCGATGCCGACAGAATCGTGCCGGTCATGATCAATCGCCAGTTTCAGCTTGGTACCAACGCCGTCATTTGCCGCGACCAGCAGCGGATCGACATAGCCCGCCGCGCGCGGATCGAAAAAGCCGCCGAATCCGCCCAGTTCGGATGTCGCCCCGGGCCTCGCGGTCGCTTTGACCAGAGGGCCAATCGCCTTGACCAGCGCGTTGCCAGCATCGATCGAGACACCTGCCTTGGCATAGGTATAGCTCTCTGGCGAAGGATTATCTGCGGTGTTATCATCAGGCATGCACATGCTTTACGCATTCGCGCTTGGATTTCCACGTGTGTTTGGGCAAAAGGCGGCAAGTTTTCCCCGATGACCCATTTGTCCTCCCTTCCAGCCGCCCTGCGCCAAGGCCTTTCCCGCCTGACCCTAATGACCGGGTTTATGGCGCTGGCGGTACTTATCCTCGCGCTGATCGCAGGCCGGGCGTTGTGGGCCCAGATCGAGGGTGAGCGGGGCATCGCAGCCGTGGTCAGCAGCAGCGACATCGATGTTGGCGGGATCGAAGTGGATGTGCGCGGAGACAATGCCGAAGACGCACAGAAAAAGGGTTGGGCAGAGGCACAACGGCTCGCGTGGAAAAAGCTGGGCGGACCGCAATTGTCCGATTCGCAGCTTGATTCGATGGTTTCGGCAGTGGTTATCGAGCGCGAACGGATTGGTCCGCGCCGTTACATCGCCACTTTGGGAGTAATTTTTGACCGTTCGCGGGCTGGACGGATGCTGGGCTCTTCCGGGCAGAAAGCGCGTTCTGCGCCTATGCTTTTGATACCAGTGACTTTCGAAGGCGGCACAGCGCGGGTCTATGAAATGGTCAATCCGTGGCAACAAGCATGGGCTGACTATCAGGCAGGCGGGAGCCGGATTGATTATGTTCGCCCATCAGGTGGCAATGGCGATTCGCTGCTAGTCACATATGGCCAGACCAGCCGCCGCAGCCGGACCTGGTGGCGCAATGTGCTCGATCAATTCGATGCCGCCGATGTTCTGATACCGATCGCCCATCTGGAACGGCAATGGCCCGGCGGACCTATCAAGGCCACTTTCACCGCAAGATACGGCCCGGACAACACCTATCTCGGCAGTTTCAAATTGTCCGCCAAGGACGAATCCGACCTGCCGCGCATGTTTACTCAGGCGGTCGGGCGCATGGACGTATTGTTCGGAAAAGCGCTGGACGATGGCATATTGCGGCCCGATCCAACGCTGAACCTCGGCGAGCCTACGCTTGACCCTGCATTGCAACGGTTGATCGAAATGGGCCGAGCGGCAGATGAAGATGAACGTGCCCGGCGCAGCGCAGCGGCGGCCGCCGCACAATCGGACGAGACGCCAACCCCGTCCGCAACCCCAACGCCCGCAACTCCTGCTGCGGCCGTTACCAACTATGTCGTGCAATTCGCCAGTCCCGATGGCGGATCAGTGGATGCGACGCTGTCCGCTGTGCGCGCAACCGCCGGCGTGCGCGGTGCGGCGACCAGCAGCCTTGCGATTGGCGGCACTTCGGTGATGCGCGTCAGTTATGGCGGCTCGATCGAGCAACTGGCGGCGGCACTCCGCGCGCGCGGCTTTACCGTGACGCAGGGCAGCAACGCGCTCGCCATCAGTCGCTAGGGCGCTCGCCATGACGGGTAACATGTCGCAGATTGCCCTGCCGTTGGCACAGCGCCGCGCCGCCGATCCGGACCGGATCGTGGTAGGTAATTCCAATAGTAAGGTGATCGAGGCGTTGGGCGATCCCGCTGATTGGCCATTCCGCACAGCCATTCTCACCGGTCCACCGCGTTCGGGTAAGAGCCTGCTGGGCCGCTGGTTCACATCGCAGGGCCCAAGCGGACAGTCACCGGGCGAAGTTCTGGATGGGGCTGACCAAATCGACGAGACGGAACTGTTTCATTGCTGGAATCGTGCGCAGGAAGACGGCCGCCCGTTGCTTTTGATCAGCGATGCGCAGCCGTGGGACATCACTCTGCCCGATCTGCGGTCTCGCCTTGGTGCTGCCCTGCATCTGGAGATCGGCGCGCCCGATGATGCAATGGTCGCGGACCTGATCGAAAGTCTCGCCGGTCAGCGCGCGCTTGTATTGGGCGAAGGTGCGCTTACCTATCTTTTGCCGCGAACGACACGCAGCTTTGCAGGGATCGAGCGGTTGGTGGCCACCATTGACCGCCTGAGCATGGAACGCAAAGCCCCCGCGACCCTGTCGATCTGGCGTGATGCGCTGGACGCAGTGCAAGGGGCGGAGCAGCCAAAATTGCTGTGACTTGCGTTACAGCCATTTTGGTGAAAGAATCGACCCGTGAAAGGATCTATTGCCGATGTTTGACCGGTTGATCACCTATCTAGATTCCATTCGGGCACGCGATCCGGCGCCGCGTTCGCGCTGGGAAGTCATGCTATATCCCGGCGTGTGGGCCATGGGCCTGCACCGCGTGTCGCATTGGCTGTTCGGCGCTCAGCTGTATTTTCTTGCCCGGGCCGTGAACCATTTCGCGCGGATGATTACCGCGATTGATATTCACCCTGGCGCAACAATCGGCCGAAATTTCTTTATCGACCACGGATTTACCGTGATTGGCGAAACGGCAGAGATCGGTAACGATGTTACCATCTACCAATGCGTTACCTTGGGCGGAACCAATCCGACCAATGGCAAGGGCGGCAAACGCCACCCGACGTTGGAAGACAATGTCATCATCGGTTCCGGCGCGCAGATTATCGGCCCGATTACCGTCGGCAAACGTGCCCGAGTGGGCGCCAATGCGGTGGTGCTGGACGATGTGCCCGAAGGCGCGACGATGGTCGGTCTGAAAGCGCGCAGCACGCTGGTTTCGGCGGATGAGTGGGTTAAAGAATTTATCCCCTACGGCACCCCGTGCGATGAACCTTGCGAAGAAATGGTCGGCACCGGCATCAAGCGGATCGAGGAATTGCAGCGGCAAATGTCAGAAATGCGGGCCGAGCTAGACGCGCTCAAGTCGGGTGAAGACGTACCGGCGCAGCGCAGCGGCACAGACAGCTAATGCCAGCAGGTCCGACTGGCTCAGTTGTCCAGTTTTCGATGGCTCAGAAACAGGGCCGGAAACCTCTGCAAGTGGGCTTTGAGCGTAGCGAGCTGGGCCGCATAATGGATTTGTATGGCCGGATGGTCGCCGCGGGTGAATGGCGTGATTACGCGATGGATTTTACTCGCGACGTGGCCATTTTCGATGCTTTCCGCCGGGCCGCAGAACGCCCGCAATTGCGGATTGAAAAGCGTCCGTTGCTCCGAAACAAACAAGGGATGTGGACGCTGTTCGGTGAACATGGCCAGATCTTGAAACGCGGCCACGATCTGGCCGGCGTGCTCGCTCCGGTTGAACGGCGACTGGTGAAAGCGGTCTAGGCTTCGCATATCAAATGATGCGGCGAACCGGCTATTCGGTGACGTCAGCAAAAAGGCCCCCGCGCAATCAATGCGCGGGGGCCTTCTTTGCTTCTGCTATCGCAAAATCAAAGGTTTAGCGATTTGCTGGTTTGGGGCCTATCAGCCGCGAGCGCTCGACGGCGCGCCATCCTTGCCCATAACTTTCTGCATTGCTTTCATGATTTCCGCGCTCTGTTCAGAACCGGATTGCGGCGCTTTCAGATTGGTCATGCTGCTGATGTCGTCCCAGCGTGCGGCGAAGCCTTCAACCGTGCGGTCTTCTTCCTTCAGCCACACCGCGTCGTTCATGGTAACCCATGCGGAATGGAAACCGCCTGCGCCCGCGCCAACGATGGCATTGGTCGGCGAATCTTCGCTCACCAGATACAGCGCCGCCGGAACCACATTGGTCGGGCTGAACAATTCGAACGCCTGTTCGGGGAAGATGTCTTCGGTCATCCGGGTCCCTGCGACTGGCGATAGCGAGTTGCAACGGATGTTGTATTTCGCGCCTTCAAGGTGGAGCGTCTTGGTCAGACCGGCGAGGCCGAGCTTGGCTGCACCGTAATTTGCCTGACCGAAATTACCGAACAGGCCGGTTGAGCTGGCAGTCATCAGGATACGGCCATAGGCCTGTTCGCGGAACAGGTCCCAGCATGCCTTGGTGGCGTAGGCCGAACCCAGCAAATGGACACGGACCACGAATTCAAAATCTTCCGGGCTCATCTTGGCGAAGCTCGTGTCGCGCAGCACGCCGGCATTGTTAATCAGGACATGGACGCCGCCCCATTTCTGCTTGGCGTCGGCAACCATTTTTTCCATCTGGTCATATTCGGTGACCGAAGCACCGTTGGCCACGGCTTCGCCGCCCATTTTTTCGATCTCTTCGACCACTTGGGCTGCGGCATCGGATGTACCGGTGCCATCGCGCGATCCGCCAAGGTCATTGACCACGACCTTTGCACCGCGGCGTGCGAGCTCGAGTGCATATTCCTTGCCGAGGCCGCCACCGGCACCGGTTACAATTGCGACGCGATCCTTGAAAGAAATCGACATGGGGAATTCTCCATTTCCAATTACGGGCCGTTTTCCCTTTTGGAACGGCCTCGGACCCGCGCGGAATGGCACGGCTTTCCGGCACTTTCAACTGTTCTGCGCCTTTACGACGATGCCGTAACGGCAGCGCGCGCCGCCTTTGTCATATAAGCGTCACTTAGACGCCATATTGGCATTAGCGAATCGCAATTAAACAGAAACGGCATTGAATTCGATGATAACACACCGCACCATTTCGATCCTGGCTCTGGCTGCTGCCCTTGGCTGGACAGTGCCCGCACACGCTCAGGACGCTCAATCAGACGCATTACGCGCCGAAATCGCCGCGATGCGCGATCAGATGGCGGCGATGGCGCAAAAGATCGACACGCTTGAATCGCGGTTGGAGACGACGGATACCAAGGCCGACGCGGCCACGGATGCGGCGGCAACTGCCAAGGCAGATGTAGCAAAAGTCACTGCAGCGACC
>JBBKWK010000277.1:0-6094 GCA_037968915.1 Pontixanthobacter sp. | reverse complement strand
GTAACGGAGCAATTCGATGCCATTGTCAGCGTCGAAATGGTTGAGGCAGTCGGGCGTGAATATTGGCCGTCATACTTCGATTGCATCGCCAATTGCCTTAAACCCGGCGGGCGCGCTGCGATCCAATACATCTCGATCGAGGATGATTTATACGAAGTATATGCCGCCAGTGCGGACTTTATTCAGGCCTATATCTTCCCCGGCGGATTGCTGATCCGGACTAGCGAATTTAGGGCGCTGGCATCCGAACGCGGGCTGACGTGGGAAGATCAGCAGGATTTTGGCCAGGATTACGCCCATACCCTGAAAATCTGGCGGGACAATTTTGATGTGGCGGTGGCGGAAGGCCGCTTGCCGGCAGGCTTTGACGAGCGGTTTGCGCGCCTATGGCGGTTCTACTTGATGTATTGCGAAGGCGGCTTTCGCGGCGGCGGGATCAATGTACATCAGGTGACGCTGGTGAAACACTAAAGTACACATTTACAGGGGGCTTTCTAATATGATGAAACCTATTTCCGCAGCACTAACCTGCGCTTTGCTGGCCGGATGCGCCTCCACCTTCTCCGGCGATAAAGCAGTCCAGATTGGCAATGGCCCGGTAACCACGGTTACCGATGGTCCCGCTGCCGCCAGACTGACCACGCCGCCCGTTGCGCGCTCCCCCGAAGACCTGAACGTGCTGTTCTGGAATGCGGAGCAGCGCAGCGCCCGCTTCCGGCACATGGAAAGCTGGTTTCCAGGCTATGAAGTTCCCGCGGCGGAAAAGGTCCGTGAATTTCCTGTTGGACGCAAGCTCGACCCGGCATTGCAGGGCAAGATTGCCGCATTGGTGCTCGAAACGGGCGCTGCCGGGGTAATGGTGATCCAGCACGGTACACTACGGTACGAAGGTTACAGTCTTGGTTTCGATGCCAGTCAGCGCTGGACCAGTTTCTCGGTCGCAAAGAGTTTTACCTCAACCCTGCTCGGCGCGGCGATCCGTGATGGCTATGTCGGCAGTTTGCAGGACAGTGTGGCAAAATATATCCCTGAAATGAAGGGCACGGCCTATGAAGATGTCACGGTTGAGCAACTTGCCACGATGACATCCGGCATTCGTTGGAACGAAGATTACACCGATCCGAATAGCGATGTCGCCCAGATGGGCAATTTCACCGCAGATCCGGGTGAGGATGCGATCGTGAACCAACTCAAGGTCTTGCCCCGTGAAGCTCCCGCAGGTGAGAAGTGGGTTTACAAGACCGGTGAGACCAATCTGCTCGGTGTATTGGTCGAACGCGCGACCGGTGCCAGTTTGGCGTCCTACGCCAAGGCCAAGATCGTCGATCCGGCTGGTTTCGAGGCTTCAATGTTCTGGATGGTCGAGCCCTCAGGTCGAAATATCGGCGGTTGCTGCCTGTCTTTGCGATTGGCCGACTATGCCCGCATGGGTCAATTTGCGCTGGAAGGCGGGGAGGGCATAGTGCCTGAGGGGTGGTTTGCCGCCGCTACCGCGCCGCAGGTGAAGTTTGGTGATACCGGTTTTGGTTATGGCTATCAGTGGTGGACATATCCCCGCGGCAATTACGGTGCGCAGGGGATTTTCGGCCAAGCAATAACCATTGTTCCCGAGAAGAACCTTGTGGTGGCGGTCGTTTCCAATTGGCCGACCGCAACGACCAGCGACTACCGCAATAAATGGCGAAACTTGATCGGCGAAATTGCAGCCGACAAATAGGTTTTAGCAGGCACTGCGGTAAATCGAGCCGCCCAGATAACGCGACACGAGATTGTCGTGGACGATCGGGCTGAGCAATTCGGAAAATGCGCAGCCAACCAGGCTGTTGTCCCACCAGATCACTTCGGCCTGGAGCGATTCGAGGCCGGGCAGGGTGATCCAGCACAATTGACCGGGGTGCATCCGGTTTATTGCCGAAGCGGAAAAGCCCGAGATCGACAAATCATTCACCACGGTCTGGAAGGCGCGGCCTCCAGATGCCCGCAACTGGCCGGGAATCGTCAACTTGGTGCGCGGACCGGATCGGTCTTCCTGCGCAGCTATTTCATAGCGTTTGGTTGTCGTTTCTTGAATCATCGGACCAGTTCCCTCAATGCAGCGGGGTGCGCGCACGTGACCTTCAGAAAAGATTTTCCTGAAAGCCACCGGGACTCTTGGCAGATCAGCCTTGCAGTAGCGTTGCGGGAACTGGTTAAGAACTTTTTACTACGCGCATCCGGTGACTGGTCTGGAAGTCTTCCGCGAGCAGTTCGACCAGCTGGACCCCTACGATTTCTGCGGATTTGACCGTTTGCGGATCTTCGCCCGGATAGGCTTTTGCGCGCATGGTTGTGCGGGTCGCGCCGGGGTCCATGATGGCAACTTTGACCCCGCCAATCTTCTCAACTTCCTGAGCATAGCTGTCGAGCAGCGATTCAAACGCAGCCTTGGTCGCGCCATAGGCAGCCCAATAGGCGCGCGGCTGCGTACCGACGCTGCTGGTCATGCCGATGATCCTGCCTTGTCCACTACGCTTCAGCAGCGGATCGAATGCAGCCAGCAGCGCCTGCGTCGCCAGTAAATTGGTGGTGATCGCCTGATTGAATTGTTTCGGTTCGATCTGCGTAACTGGTGTTAAGGTAGGCAAATAAGCTGCTGATATAACTAATATATCGAGTTTGTCCCACCGGTCTGTGATTGCCGCAGCAAGCCGCGCGATGGAATCGCCTTCGGTCAGGTCGAGCGGGGCGATAGTCGACTGCCCGCCCTCCGAATGGATTGCATCTTCAACCGCTTCCAATGCGCGGACATCTCGGCCAGTCAGCACGACATGCGCGCCCGCTTTGGCTAGTTCCAATGCGCAAGCGGCGCCAATTCCGCGACTCGACCCTGTGACGAGCGCGACGCGGCCCTCCAGTGGCAGTTTACCAGACGATTTTTCGGACATTACGCGACCTTGTCGAAGGAGAGTTGGGCGTCCTTGGTTTCGCGCCGGTTCAGATCGGTCAACGAAGTGGGATAATCGCCAGTAAAGCAGGCATCGCAGAATTGCGGGCACTTATCATCACGCTGATTGTCACCCACGGCGCGGTACAGTCCGTCGATTGAAACGAATGCCAAACTGTCCGCTTTGATGAATTCGCGCATCGGTTCGATTTCCATCCGTGCCGCCAGCAATTTGGACCGCTCGGGCGTATCGACACCGTAAAAACAGCTATGCGCGGTGGGCGGGCTGGCGACACGGAAATGTACTTCCTTCGCGCCCGCTTCGCGCATCATTTCGACGATTTTCAGGCTGGTGGTGCCGCGCACGATGGAATCGTCGATCAGCACGATCCGCTTGCCCTCCACCAATGCGCGATTGGCATTATGTTTGCGCTTTACGCTGGAATTGCGTGCGCCGTCAGATGGTTGAATGAAGGTCCGTCCGACATAATGCGAACGGATGATGCCCAATTCAAATGGCACGCCTGATTGCTGGGCATAGCCGATTGCCGCTGGCACGCCGCTATCGGGCACCGGGATCACCAAATCGACGTCGGCCGGGCTTTCAATTGCCAATTGCGCGCCGATTGCCTTGCGCACGGAGTAAACCGATTGGCCGCCGAAGATAGAATCGGGGCGGCTGAAATAGACATGTTCAAATATGCATGGGCGGGGCGAATGGCTGCCGAATGGACGAAGCGACTGGACTTTACCGTTGAAATCGACCCGGACCAATTCGCCCGCTTCGACTTCGCGAAGGAATTCCGCTCCGATGGTGTCGAACGCCACGGTTTCGCTTGCAAATATAATGCTGTCACCGAGCTTGCCCATCACAAGTGGCCGAATGCCCAGCGGATCGCGGCAGGCGATCATCCCTTCCGGCGTCATAACGATCAGTGAATAGGCGCCTTCGACCATCCGCAATGCGTCGACCAAACGGTCGATCGTCGTCGGATATCGGCTGGTGGCGACCAGGTGGATGATTACTTCGGTATCGGAAGTGGACTGGAAAATTGCGCCGCGGCTGACCAATTCACTGCGCAGGGTTTCAGCGTTGGAGATATTGCCATTATGCGCCACCGCGAACCCGCCGGACGCCAAATCGGCATAGAGCGGTTGGACATTGCGCAAACCCGACCCACCAGTGGTGGAATAGCGCACATGGCCCGCCGCCATAAAGCCGGGCAAATCGGCAACCGCCTCGCTGGAGGAAAAGTTTTCCGCCACATGACCGGTACCGCGGCGGGTGAAAAATTCACTACCATCGAAGCTGGTGATCCCTGCAGCTTCCTGCCCGCGATGTTGCAAGGCGTGAAGGCCGAGCGCGGTGATCGCAGTAGCGTCCGCTGCGTTAATGACTCCAAAGACACCGCATTCTTCGCGGAGCTTGTCGCCATATTCATCATGGAACGGGTCTGTGAAGTTCATAGTTCGGGGTCGCCCG
Source organism: Pontixanthobacter sp. (assembly GCA_037968915.1). Lineage (GTDB taxonomy): Bacteria > Pseudomonadota > Alphaproteobacteria > Sphingomonadales > Sphingomonadaceae > Allopontixanthobacter. Next base: position 1,688 of record JBBKWK010000277.1, on the reverse strand, counting down.
TTGCGCGGCCATTGTAATGGGCCATAGTGAGGGGACGGGATGTGGCGCTTCAATGGCGATGTTACAGACGGATTACAACCCGCAGCAGACCCAAACAATCCGATAATCGCCGATTGTTTACCGGTTTGGGGGAGGGATTTCATTGCAGGGACAGGAAAGCCTGCCTAAACGCCAGATAGATTTCGTCATTCCTCCCGGCTTTTCAGCCCCGCAATCCAGTGAAGCAAACGCCCTTGATTCTGACTCCTTTCGAATGGACCATCGCCAAACGGTATATGATGCCGGGGCGCGGAGAGACCTTTATTGCACTGGTTGCCGGCATTAGTCTGGCGGCTGTCATGCTCGGCGTGGCCGCATTGATAATTGTAATGAGTGTGATGAACGGCTTTCGCGCCGAATTATTCGACAAGATCGTCGGGCTGAACGGCCACGCGATTGTGCAGGCCTATGGTGGGCGGATCGATAATTGGGAAGAAGTGCTGCAGGAAGTGCGCGAAACCCCCGGCGTGGTCAGCGCATCGCCGCTGATAGAAGCGCCCACATTCCTCACCTTCAACGGGCGCAGTGCCGGGGTGCAGGTGCGCGGGAATACGCAAAGCGATATCGCCGAGTTAGCCCCTAATGTGGTAGTTGGTAATCTGTCGCAAATCACGCCCGAGAGCGGAAAAGTTGCCATTGGTGTGCGGCTCGCGGAAAATCTCGGAGCGCGAGTAGGCGACGTGATCACGGTCTTTAATGTGCAAGGGCGCCCGACCCCGTTCGGCACCGTCCCGCGGCAAGTTGGCTACGAAGTCGCGGCCATTTTCGAAGTCGGAGTGTTCGATTATGACGAGGCGTTCGTGGTCATGCCGATCAAGGACGCGCAGACATTGATGTTAACCGGCGATACGATCGGGATGATCGAGATCAAAACGATTGATCCCGATAACGTCGGCGAAATTCTGGCGCCGGTGAAGGCCAGTCTGGAAGGCCGGGCGGCGGTTTCCGACTGGAAGACGATCAATGCATCCCTGTTTGAAGCGCTGGCGGTCGAGCGGGTGGCGATGTTTGTCGTGTTGTCGATCATCGTGCTGGTGGCGGTGTTTAACATCCTCAGTTCGCTGATCATGTTGGTGCGCGCCAAAACGCGGGATATTGCGATCCTTCGGACAATGGGCGCGACGCGGCGCAGCCTGATGAAGATCTTCGTGACCACCGGCTTTGTGGTAGGTGCGCTAGGGACGGTTGCGGGGCTTGCGCTCGGCTTCACTTTCCTGTTTTTCCGTCAGTCCATCGTTCACGGGATCCAGTTTGTGACCGGGATCGAGTTGTGGGACCCGTCGATCCGGTTCCTTTCCGAATTGCCATCCAGAACCGACCCGTTTGAAGTAATGGTAATCGTCATCATGGCGCTGGTGCTCAGCTTCCTCGCCACGCTCTATCCCGCGTTGAAGGCGGCGAGCACCGATCCGGTACAGGTGCTGCGTTATGAGTAATTCTGTGGTCAAACTGACCGGCCTGACCCGGTCATTCGAACAGGGCGGGGTGCGGATCGACGTCCTGTGCGGGATTGATCTGGATATCCATCCAGGAGAAATCGTCGCGCTGCTGGGCCCTTCCGGTTCAGGCAAATCGACCATGCTGCAAGCGATCGGGCTGCTCGAAGGCGGCTTTGGCGGGAAGATCGAAATCGACGGGATCGATGCGAC
>JBBKWK010000276.1:0-12258 GCA_037968915.1 Pontixanthobacter sp. | reverse complement strand
ACAGGCGACTGTGTGCGTTCGATGATCTTGTCCAGTTCCCCGCGGTCCAGCCACACGCCGCGGCAGGAGGGGCAGAAATCAATCTCGACCCCGCTTCTGTCGGACATGGACAGGCCGGTCTTGCACACCGGGCACAACATCGAGGCGACGGTTTCTTCGGTACGCATGATTTATCCTTCCTGCCGCTGGCCGAACAGGCTCAGCAGCATCTGAAACAGGTTGATGAAATTGAGGTAGAGGGAGAGTGCCCCCATCACTTGAAGCTTGCCCAGGGTGGCTTGCCCGGCGACCTCGTTCGTCCCGCTATAGGCGAAGTATTCACTCCGCAGGCGTTGCATGTCCCACGCAGTCAGACCCGTGAACACGATCACGCCAATAATTGATACGATCAGGGACAAAGTACCGGACGCCAGGAACAGGTTGACGATTGATGCGCCGATAACGCCGATCAGGCCGATCATCAGGAAACTGCCCCAACCCGACAGGTCGCGCTTGGTCGTGTAGCCCCACAGCGCCATCGCCAGAAAAATGACAGCAGCGCTGAGGAATGCCTGGACGATGCTTGCGCCCGTGAAAACCAGCAGCGCGCTGGCCAAAGACACACCCATCAGTGCAGCGAAACCCCAGAACAGGCCTTGCAGCGCGCCCATCGAGAGTTTCTCGAACCGGAACGAGGCGAACATGACGAGTGCCAGCGGAGCGAAGATGGCCACCCATTTGAGCGGCGTGCCGAAAATAATGGCGGCGAGCGGAGCGATATTTGCCACGGCAAAGGCGACCGCTGCCGATAGGATCAGACCGCCGCCCATGTAAGCAAACACGCCTGTGAGATGCCTGCGCAATCCGGCGTCGTATTGACCGATTTTGGCAGTAGACCTGCCGCGCGGTTTCACAATTCTTTCCATAAAAACCTCCTTCGATGTCAATCCGAAGGGGAGCAGTGGTTCTGATGTGTGAACTGCAAACACCAGACGATCAGCCCCCCTTCTGGGGAGCGATCCGACATCACGGGCGACGCGCTTTGACACATCATCCGCCAGAGGGGCCCGGCTCGCCCTACGCTAATACGCTGGGTCCAGAATTGCTGCAATAGAGATTCGACCAGCCATGCGCGAAGGGCTTTCAGGGATTTCGGGTTCTTCGCATCAATATTATAAACCAGGACAGGAAGAATAGTTAAGTCGCGGGATTGCAGTTTGCGATCTCTGCACCATAGACAACCTAACGTGCTTACGATTTCACAACTGCTGGTCAAATGGGCCTTGATCATCCTCATGTTTACGGGGAGCAATGTTCACGCAAGCGAACCGTTGCCGCTTTCGAACGATAATCAACTCCAGTTCAGCCAAATCCTCCAGCCTGCTAAATCAGCGCTGGCTTCCGCACGAACCGAACCGCGTGCAATTCACAAAGTAGCACCCGATCCGGTGCCGCCGCCCCGCGTATCAAAGAGCGTGTTTTTACTCACTCCTTCCTATTTCAACGCTGCAAAGAACCGCCCTGCGCGTGTGACCAGCCAGCGCCCGAGCGCCGAATTCCCGTTTCTTCCACCGTCGCAGGGGCCACCATCTGCCTGAGTTTCACCGGCCAGTCTGAAACTGGTCGATTTTCAATTTGAAACTCAGGAATACGACATGAATGTAGGATTTGATCGCGCACAGACGCGCACTGCCCGGCGTAAAGAAATCGAAGATATGTTGAGAGATTATCCGGACGTAGAGCCAGCCACACTGGACACTCTGCTGTCCTGGTTCAGGCACGAAGCATCGTCCATGGATGTGGCAATGCTTTCCAGCGTGGACGATCTTAAAGATGAATATTGCGCCTTCCGCAAAGATCATCTTGACCGAAGCGCCAACGCAGAAGTGTTGATATGGTCGGTGCTCGTTGTTGCTGCAGTGGCTGGAATAATTGGAGTTACTGCGTATCTCATTTAAATTCCCTTGGTCGCTCCTCCGTTGATCTGGGGAGCGACCTTCCGGTCTTGGTCTAGGTGCTTCGGCCGCAGAAGAATGGCAGTGTTCACCAGTCAGCGGTGAACCGGCTGAAACAAGGACGATGGCTCCCATTTAAAAAACATGAATGAATGGCAGGTTTCAGGCAGCAGATGATCTGCGCTAAACGACCGCTATTGGGTCGTAAGCAGAATGTCCGCTTTTGTTTAAAATGTAGATTTAGCCGCCAGTCCGCTTTTGGTGAAGCGCACGAAACGCCTGAATGACCGAAACTGGGTGGAAATCTGCCTGTCCGCTTTTGGCATGCAAATTGGCGGAAGCAGACATTCAAACGAGCTGGCGGCGATGACAGCAATGTGCCCAAAATCGGCCGTAAAAGATGTTGCCTCTCAACCTCCAAAGTGGACTTGCAGATTTAGTCCCAATCGCGAGTCTTAATCTATCATGGTCGAAATTCGCGAGCCTGCAGTCCGTGCTTTGTCAACTTGTCGTAAAGCGTCTTCCGCGGGATGCCGAGCGAGTCCGCGATTTCGGGTATGCGGCCGCCGCAGCTTCGCAAAGCATCTTCTAGTACGGCCCTTTCAAAATCCGAAATGCGATCCTTAAGCGTTCCTTTTACGGATTTATCTAGCAATCTTAGATTATCCCCTCCTTGCAAACCGAGAACGAAGGTGCGGGCGTAGGTGCGAAGTTCGTGCATATTACCGGGCCATTGGTGATCCGTGAGATGAGACCATTGGATTGCGCTCAAATCTCTCGCCGTCGTTTCGAATTCCTTCTCGAAGCCTGCGACAAAGTGCCTGAATATCTCGGGCACGTCTTCGCGGTGCGATGCCAAAGTGGGCAATGCGACAGTAACGCTGCTGAGCCGGTGGAAGAGCGATTGCGCCAAGCCCGACAAAGACGCTTCGATGAGGGGAACCCGTTGCGACGCTGAGATTATCCGCACATTCATAGTTCGCGGTCGCGCAGAGCCGATCGCGATATAGCTGCGCTGTTCGGCGACACTGATCATTCGAGCCTGAAACTGCACCGGCATTGTTTCGATGTCATCGAGGAACAAGGTTCCGCCATTTGCCCTTTCGACTAGCCCCGCACGCGACAGTCCGCCCTCAGAGTTGCGTCCAAATATGATGAGTTCGGCATCTTGGTGCGCCCAAATTCCCGCGTCGATCGTGACGAAAGGCCGGGCTCGACGGGAGCTGAGTTCGTGGGTCTGACGCGCGACAAAGCTCTTGCCGGTCCCGCTTTCGCCAGTAATCAGTAGGTCGATGTCCGCTTTCCCGACTTCAGAGATCAACTGATTGAGACGGTCGATCTGTTCGGAGCTGCCGAGAAGGGTTGGCGTTCCGCGGCTGCGCAATGCCTCTTTCAGTTTGCGGTTTTCCAGAACGAGTGCGCGTTTATCCGCAGCTCGTATAATCGATTCGGCCAGTGCGGCTGAAGAATAGGGCTTGGTCAGAAAGTCTGTGGCTCCCTTTTTCATTGCCTCTACCGCCATCGCCACGTCGCCGTGACCGGTGGTGAAAATTATCGGTAAAGTTTCATCCATCTCCCGCAACGCCTCGAAGAATTCGAGTCCATCAATACCCGGCAGGCGTATGTCGCTTACCACTACACCCGCGAATTCAGGAGACAACTGTCGAAGCGCAGGGCCCGCAGCCTCGAAGGCGTCTACGGTCATGCCCTCGATCTCGAGCCCTTGGACTACGGCTTCTCGCAACTCTTCATCGTCTTCGACGAACACGACGCGAATGGTCGCAGGATCGATCATGCGCGCGGTATCCTCATAACAAATCGTGCACCGAACAGACTGTCTTCGATTAAGAGATCGCCACCGAGATCACGCATTATTTCGCGAGAGATCACGAGACCTAAGCCAAGCCCGTCGGACTTCGTCGTGGCGAAGGGCTGGAACATTCGGTCGTGCATCTCTGGGTCGAGGCCCGGTCCATTATCAGCCACGGTCAAAAGGCAAAAATCCTTTGTATGCGCGATAGTGATTTCGATCGATCCGCCGGTGCCCGATGCGTCGACGGCGTTCTGTATCAAGTTTACGAGCACTTGTTCCAGCCGCACAGTCTCGGCCCGGACTTGAACGCTCATCTCTTCATCATCTGGAACCGTCAGCGATGTACCTATTCGATCTATTCGCTCGCGAAGTAGCAGTAGTGCGCCATCTACCGCGTTCGCAACCGGCATGGTATGCGGTTCGAGCGCATCCCTGCGACTGAACCGGCGCAGCTCGGAGGTAATTCGTCCGATCCGGTCGGTCAGTTCGGAAATACGTGTGAAGTTCGCCTCCGCTTCCCCTAGCTTCCCGGTTAAGATTAGACGCTTGCCGTTCTCGGCGAAGAGGCGAGCAGCGGCGAGCGGCTGGTTGATCTCATGGCCGACACCGGCTGAAATCTGACCTAGGGTTGCTAGGCGGTTGGCTTGGTTGAGCTGTTCCCGCAAAGTTTGAGTCCGCTGCCTCACTGTTGCCTCGGCCTGCAGTTCGCGGCGGCGTCGTGAGAGCAGCGCGAAGGCTATCAAACCAACGACAAGTGCCGTCACCAAGAGCGAGTAGAAGCGAACATTCGCGACAGCCGCATCGATCCGGGGAGAAGGGTCGGTGAGCAGGTGCAGAACCCAGCCGTCAAGCTCGATTGGCTGATCGGTGTCCAGCAGGGGCGCCGCTACTAGTCCTCCGGTGGGTTTAGCTTCACCGAGGACAAGCGGCTTCAATCTCGCGATACCGAACTGCCGACGATCAAGAACCTGGTCCCGCGAGCTAATATCGCCAAGATCCGTGACATGGAATCTCCAGCTATCGTTGCTAGTCAGGATGACAACCCCATCTCGGTTGGTAACAAAAACCCCTTCAGTCGCTGCCTTCCAGTTGGCTTCGAGACGAGCGAATTCGACCTTGACGGCAACGATCCCGACAGGCTTTTTTTCCGCCATGACGCGCTGGGCAATGTATAGGCCAGGCTCGCGACTTACCGTTCCGAGTGCAAACTGCGTTGCCGAGCCATGTTTGATGGCGTCGCTGAAATAGCGCCGGAAGCTGTAATTGGATCCGATGAAGCTTGTCGACAACCGCCAATTGCTGGCCGACAAGGTTAGCCCATCCGCATCCATAAGGTAAATGGCCGCTGCGTCGGTCTGTCTGGCCAAAGTTTCGAGCCTCGAATTAAGCACCGAAGTCTCGCCTGATGTTCCGGAAAGCAGCGCGCGCACTTGCGGGTCCTCCGCCAGCACAAGCGGCACCAGGCTGAACTTGTCCAATTCGCTCTGCAATCCGGCTGCGAGGATTTCCGTCTCGCCGCGACCCGCTGTTTTGGCTGAATCCAGTGCTGTCGAACGGACGGCCCGGTCGATGAACCATAGGGCGAGCGCAATCACCAGCAGCGTGGCGAAGGCGAGCAGCGCAACTTTCGATTGGGGTTTATTGATGAACCTGAGTGCGAACACGGCTCATTGTCCGAAATTTCGCACAAGTGTCAAAAATTTTGTGCGGAAATCCGCATTAAAGTCAGGCGATTTCTGCTTAAACTGTTGAATAGGATAGGAACAATATTTCTTCAGAAAAAGCGATGTTTCGGAAAGTCCTCGCGCTATGCTTGGCTCATGACCGCGCATAAGCTTGCGGCAAGAGGATGTCTGACTCATGACAACGATTGCTACCGATCGACAGCCCGAAGCTGTGCGCAAGAAGCTGCCGATCTATCGGCGCCTCTATGTACAGGTAGTCGCAGCGATTATCATCGGGGCGATTGTCGGTCATTTCTTCCCCGAATTCGGGGCGTCACTCAAACCGCTTGGGGACGCTTTCATCAATCTCGTCAAGATGATCATTGCGCCGGTCATTTTCCTGACGGTCGCGACGGGGATCGCGGGGATGAAGGACATGTCCTCGGTGGGTAGCGTGGCCGGCAAGGCGATGGTCTATTTCCTATTCTTTTCGACGCTGGCGCTGATTATCGGCCTCGTCGTGGCCAATGTCGTGCAACCGGGCGCGGGTCTCGACATCGATCCTGCATCGCTCGATCCCGCTGCGGTCGAAGCCTATGCCGATACGGCGGAGGAGCAAACCATATCGGGTTTCCTGCTTGGCATTATCCCCAAGACGCTGTTCAGCGCGATGACCGACGGATCGATTCTGCAGGTTCTCCTCGTCTCCATCCTGGCCGGCGTGGCCATCGCGGCGACTCGGCCGCATAGTGACCTCGTGCTCGATGTACTCGGCTCATTCAGCGAAGTCGTGTTCAAGCTTGTCCACATGCTCATGAAGCTGGCGCCGATCGGCGCCTTCGGGGCGATTGCTTTCACCATCGGCGAGTTCGGCATCGGATCGTTGGCCAATCTCGCGGCACTGGTGGGCACCTTTTATCTCACTTCCATCCTGTTTGTGATCGTGGTGCTTGGCCTTGTCGCTCGATTCACCGGCTTCTCGATCTTCAGCCTCATCAAGTATTTGCGCGAGGAGCTGTTGCTGGTGCTCGGCACCTCCTCATCCGAAGCGGCGCTACCGAGCCTGATGGAAAAATTGGAGATTGCTGGCTGCCGCAAGACGGTGGTCGGGCTGGTTGTGCCGACCGGCTATTCATTCAATCTCGACGGAACCAATATCTACATGACACTTGCCGCGCTGTTCATCGCGCAGGCGGTCGGTATCGACCTGTCGCTGGGCGAACAACTTGCGTTGGTGCTGGTGGCAATGATCAGTTCCAAGGGCGCCGCAGGCGTTACCGGAGCGGGCTTCGTTATTCTTGCCGCTACTCTGTCGGTGGTGCCCACTGTGCCGGTTGCCGGTATGGCGCTGATCCTCGGCATCGACCGGTTCATGAGCGAATGCCGAGCGTTGACCAATTTCATCGGCAATGCGGTGGCCACCATCGTCGTTGCGAAATGGGAAGGCGCGCTCGATGCCGACCGGTTGCAAGCCGCGCTTGCCGGACGTCCGTTGGCATTGCCCGACGAAGACATCGAGCGCCACGAACGAACCGGCCCGCATAGCGAGGCGCTGGTCAAAGCGGTGGGAGACACAGCATGATTTCGCGGCGGGCAAGCCTGCAAGGCGGCGCGGCCTTGCTGGCGACGATGAGCTTCACCAGCCCGGTCTCGGTTTTCGCGGGAGAAGAGATTGCGCGAGAAGAGATCGCGCTATGGCCCGGCACGCCCCCAGGTCGGGGCAGGGTCACCGGACCCGAGAAGCTCGGCGGCTCCGGTGCCGGCTTTGGCGCGCTGTCGAACATCGCCACGCCCCGCATGCGCGTCTATCGGCCTGATAAGCCCAATGGCACTGCGGTTCTGGTGTGCGGTGGCGGCGGCTATTTCCGGATCCAGTTATGGAAGGAAAGCACGCCGATCGCGAAATGGCTGCAGGAGCGAGGCTACACCGTTTTCGAATTGCTCTATCGTCTGCCCAATGACGGGTGGGATGCCCCCGCTCCCTTCATGGATGCACAGCGCGCCATGAAAATCATTCGCACGCGTGCTCAGGAATTCGGCCTGCGCACCGATCGAATCGGGATCATGGGCTTTTCTGCGGGCGGACATCTGGCTGGCTACACCGCGCTGCTCCCCGTAAAGAAGCTCTACGAAGGGACGGATTACTACGAGATCGCGTCGGCGCGGCCCGATTTTTCGGTGCTGCTGTTTCCCGTGGTTTCCCTTCGCAAACCCTACGATACAACGCGCACGAGACGCGAAATTATCGGCGAAAATCCCAGCATCGAGGCGCAAGATGCGTGGTCGCTCGATACCCATGCCACAAAGGACGCGCCGCCCACGATCATCTTTTCGGCGGCGGACGATCCGATCACGCCGCCGGGTCATGGCATCGCGCTGTTTCAGGCGCTGAAAGCCAAGGATGCCGAGGCCGAGTTGCATATTTTCGAAGAAGGCGGACACGGCTGGGGCCTTGGCAAACCTGACCAGATTCTCAGCCAGTGGCCGACCATGTTCGAAACTTGGCTGACAAAGAGGGCAATTAAGTGAATAAGACAAACGGGAGGGAACTCATGAACATTACCAAACTCGTCAAGCTAGCGCTGCTTTGCAGCTCGAGCCTAATCGCAGCGACCGGCGCCGCACAGGCTCAGCAAACAACCGAGGCGGCGGCCGCACCGGTCGCGACCGAAAAGGATGAAATCCTCGTCATCGGTAGCCAGATCCAGGGGGCGAAGATCAATGATGTTCTCCCGGTGACAGTGTTGGACGAAGAGGCAATCGAGAATATCGGAGCGTCTTCGGGCGACGAACTTTTCCGTGCGATCCCGCAAGCCGGTACGGTTGCATTCAACGAGCAGAACAACACGACCCAGAACAGCGCGCGCGGCGATGTTGGCTCGATCAATTTGCGCGATCTCGGCACCGGCAACACGCTGCTGCTGATCAACGGGCGGCGCATGACATTGCATCCCGGTTTCCAGACCGAACTGCTCGTTCCGGTCGTCAGCTCCGACACAAATGAGATCGCGCCGGGTAGTATCCGGCGGATCGAGGTGCTGCGCGATGGCGCGTCGGCAATCTACGGTGCCGATGCGGTGGCGGGCGTCATCAACACCGTTCTTAAAGGGAACTTGAACGGCGGCTTTGTAGAGGGCGACTGGCGCGCATCGGATGGCACGAGTCTCTTCAGCTATCGCCTGAGTGGCGGTCTCGGCTTCGACTTCGGTGGGGGCCGCGGCAATTTGACCGTGTATGGCGGTTATTTCCACGAAAATGGACTGCCGGTATCTGGGCGCGACTATGCGGCAGACGATAACCGCTTGCCGCTGGTTGTGGGCACCGATTTCGAAGGCGATGCGTCGTTCAACAACCGCAACACCTTTGGCCCGTTTGGGCAATTCGACATCCAAGCTCCCTCCAATCGCACTCCGATCGGGGATGACGATTTCTACCTCCAGCCGAGCACCTTCCCGGGCTGCAGGTTGGATTTCGGCGGCGGAATCTGCGCGCGCAACGGAACGACACCGACTAGTGATGTGCGCTACAATACCAACTTCGGCAATAATTTGATCAGTCAGAAGAACCGCTACAATGCGATGGCGCTGCTCAACTATGACCTAACCGATTCGCTCGAAGCTTATTTCGAAGGCAGCTATTACCGATCCGAAAACCGTCGCACTATCGAAGCTTCGGCCATTCTCAGCGCGGTGCCCGTGGGTATTTCGCGCAATGCCTATTACAATCCCTTCGGCCCCACGACGCGTAATGGCCAGCCGAACCCGCAGCGCTTGCCCGGCACCACCATTCCGTCGGTCGGCGCAGATATCATCATGGAGCGCTATCGCTTCGTTGACGTCGGCAACCGCGACGTCTCGGTAGATAAGGACACCTACCGACTTGTTGGCGGATTGCGCGGCAATTTCGGCGCATGGGATTTCGACACCGGCTTCCTCTATTCGGAAGCCAAATCGATCGACCTTGCGCGCAATCGCGTCTCTCTCACGCTGATGCAGAACCAGATCAACCTGACGACGCCCGATGCTTACAACCCATTCAACGGGGGCTGCCTTGACGATCCGGGCGAGGGCGACTGCACGCCAAACCCGCTGGCCTCGATCGATCCCTTCCGCATCGACGTTTTCCGCAAGGGCGGCACCAGCCTGGCGCTGGCCGATTTCAAAGTCAGCCGCAACGATCTGTTCTCGCTGCCTGGCGGCGATTTAGGCGTTGCCGCAGGCGTCGAATGGCGGCGCGAGACATTCTTTGACGATCGCGACCCGCGGCTCGACGGCACAATCACCTTCACCGACAGCGTTACCGGCGAGTTCAACGGCAGCGACGTTGCTGGGACCAGCCCCTCGCCGGACACCAGCGGTAAACGTGAAGTCTATTCGGCATTTGCCGAGATTTTTGTGCCGGTGGTCAGCCCCGAAATGGACATCCCGCTGGTGGAGGAATTTAACGTCCAGCTGGCGGGCAGGATCGAGCGCTTCACCGATATCGACGAGACGGCAGCCGTGCCGCGCGTCGCGGCATCATGGACCACCTTCCCCGGTGTGACTTTCCGCGGCGCATGGTCTAAAGGCTTCCGCGCTCCTAACCTCGTACAGGTCAACGACGAGGGTACCACTCGCTCAAATACCCGCGACGATTTCGTGGTCTGTCAGGCCCAGGTGATTAAGGGCCAGATAGCCAGCCTCGGCGCCTGTCCGGGCGCTGGCGTCATCAGCTTTCGCTCGGGTACCGATAACCTTGTTCCCGAAGACAGTACCAGCATCAATCTCGGCGTGGTGCTCGAGCCGGCCTTCATCCCCGGCCTGACGTTGACCGCCGACTTCTGGCGCGTGAAGCAGAAAGGCCTCGTCGGCACTTTTGGCGACGACAACGCGATTGCGCTCGATCTGCTCCGCCGTCTCAACGGCAGCACCAATGTGAACGTGATCCGTCTTGCGCCCACAACCGACGACATCGCGCTGTTCGCGGGCACGGGTCTGGAAGCGGCGGGCAAGATCGACTTCGTCATCGACGATTACCTAAACCTTGACAGCCGGACCTCGAAAGGCCTCGATTTTGGCCTCTTCTACCGGGTGCCCGATTTCGGACTCGGCGATTTCCGCCTGCGATTCAATGCAGCGAGGCTGATCAGCTTCGTGCAAGACGCGGGGCCCGACGGGCAGGAGATTCTTGATGCCGTAGCAGCGGGCGACCTGCCGCTCGATGTGACAGTCGGCGGCCTGGGCGAACTGCTCGAGGTAGAAGGCCGGCCCAAGTGGCGCGCTAGCGGATCAATCAACTGGGAGAAGGGCCCGGTCGATGTCGGTCTGTTCGGCCAGTATGTCGGCATGGTGTACGATACCAGCGTGGTCCGGGACAATCTAATCGTTTCCGATGATCCGAATGCCAATTTCTATCCGGTCGACGACCAGTTCACGATGAACGTGTCGATCGCCTATACGATCAGCAACGATACGCCGCTTGACGGGACGCGGTTGCGCTTCGCGATCAACAATCTGTTCGACAAGGATCCGCCACTTGCCGACGAATCCTACGGTTTTTTTAGCGAACTGCACACCGCGCGGGGCCGTGTGTTCCATGTCGAGCTTCGCAAGAAGTTCTGAAGAACAGCGCAAGTGAAAGCAGCAACGCAAACTTTGTTTGTTGGATTTACCTTGGTGGTGGGGGCGTGTTCGCAGAACGCGCCCCCACCTGCTTTCACGCTCGGTCCGGTCGATAAAACCGAATGCGTCACTGCCAGTGCCTCGGTAAGCTTCGATTTCGAAGGTGCATCGCAGTCGCGCTGCGTAATCAACGGGCCACGCGAATTTTCGGTCATAATCTCACCTGAACATGCTCTACCGATTAATCCTAGCCCTTGGTATGCCTTTCGCTACGCTGCTTCAGGCGTTTCGGATTTGACAGTGCACTTGCGTTATCTCGCATCAAAACACCGATACCGCCCTAAATGGCGTAGCGGAGCGAACATTCGCATACTCGACGCGGAAGCTCAGGATGACGGTAAAACAGCCTCGCTGGTCTTGCCCGCCGGTCAAGCCATAATCAGTGCGCAGGAACTCGTTGGAACGACCGAGTACGATGCACTGTTGACTCGCATCGACCTTAGCGATCAGGTCGAACGCCTTACGCTTGGCAAGTCCCACGACGGCCGGCCCATTGAAGCGCTTCATATCGGCGATGCAAATGCGGCCAAGCTAGTGATACTGCTCGGACGCCAGCACCCGCCTGAAGTCTCGGGTGCGATTGCGATGGAAAGCTTCCTTGAGGCAATCGTTGCGCTGGCCGAGGAAGGGCGCCTCGACACGGAACGATTTCAGGTTCTCGCCGTTCCGCTGCTCAATCCTGACGGTGTCGTCCGCGGACACTGGCGGGCTAATCTCGGCGGCAAGGACCTCAATCGCGATTGGGGTGAATTCACTCAGCCGGAAACGCGAGCCGTTGCCAGTTGGCTGGAGGAGTTGCCCGCAACGGTCCGGCCCGTCGCGATGGTGGACTTTCACTCGACCATGAGCAACTTGTTCTATGTCCAGGGCGAGGAGGCGAACGAAGCACAGCAGCGTTTTCTGGCGAGATGGCTTGCCGGCCAAGAAAGCAGCATCCCAGGCTACCCCTTCACCGTCGAGCGGCGCAACGCGAACCCGAATGCGGGCACCGCGAAAAATTGGTTCCACGCGAAATATGGTATTCCCGCCTACACCTACGAAGTCGGTGACGAGACCCATCGGGCGATAATTATCGACGCTGCAAATTTGCTTGCAATTCGCTTCGTTGAGGCTCTGCAGCACTTGTCAGAGTAAGTCCGCTTTGGGTCCCTTGGGCACGGAGAGCTGCCATTCCGCTCCCGGCCCAG